>NZ_JAZVJO010000506.1:0-7431 GCF_059453735.1 Peribacillus sp.
ATATAGCTTCAGCAGCCTTTAAACAAAACTCTCCTGAGCGGTATAAAACGTTTGCGGCAACTGAAGAATTCTTAATATCGATGCAGAACCGAATTGAACAACTACTTACAGAGGCGGAAAATCAACCACCAGATTCTAGTAGTGACACACAAGAAGGTGAAGAAATAGAAACGGTTGAATAAACACTTATAAGATTTATGGCCCTATGATTAATATAGCTGAATAATCAGAATAATGGTATAATCATACTAATTTCTAATTTCGCCCTTTTTTTGAACACGACAAGGACTGTAAATCCTTCCTTAACTGATTATCCTTGTATAACAAGGAGATTATTAGTAAAATAAATAAGGTGTATTAATGTATAGGTCCAGGTGGACAAACATATAAATAGTAAGATTTTTGCATATATTTATCTGTATAGTAGATTAACTGACAGCTAGTATAACAAAAATTGAGTTGTTCCGAACCGCTCAATTTTTGTTATGAATAAGGGGGAGCAGATATAGTGGATAAACAGAATCAAATCGACAATCTCGTAGAAAATTTTAAGAAACACCCGCCAAAAATAATAGGAGGCTACAAAAAGCCAGGGTGGGCATTAAAAGTGCTGGACAAAACCAGCAATGATTCGACTGAGATCGAACCGGACGGAACGATTACTGCTAAAGCCATTCTTGAAGCTAAAGATCTTACATATTATCCAGCTTTCTTAACCATAGATATCAGCAAGAAAGGTCAAATCGTTGGTGCTTATTTACTTTCAGAGAAAGCAGAGCAATTCGAGTTACTGCCTTTCGAACTAGCTAAGGATTTTGTAGGTAAATCGGAAGCAGAACTTACTCCATTCCGCTATCATACCCTTGATAAAATTGAAGGCGATGAAGCGCAAGTAAATTGGCCTGATTTTTCATAAGCGTTTTTGGACCCATCAGATTCTGATGGGTCTGTTTTTCGGCAAAAAATCCCCCGCCAAAGTTGACGGGGGGAGTATTTATGTTTGTGGAAGAGAAGCAGCAGGTGCATATGCCTTCCAACGGGATAAGTCTGGTTCTTGTTTCTGGATTAATGAACTTGGGAAGATAAACGTCCAAGGCTTACTCGTATTCGCTTTTACTTCAAAATTACTAAGATTAAATCCACCTTCGCAGACAATATCACCCTGCGCATCTTCAACCACTAGCGGAATCGTTTCAAGCTTAATGTTCTTCTCATTACCATTTCTGACAAGAATGACGACAGCCAGAGCATCATCTTCATTGAACTTCGCTTCAATTCCCATCAAGTTGATCTCTCCTGGAGAAAGCTTTGGCAGTGTAGTAACCAAATTCTGCAGATTCTCTTTTTGAAGGCTGGAAAGTTCTTTTTCCCACGTTTCGTCAAGATCCAATAGATGCTCTTGTTCTTCGGTTTTATTTTTTAATTCAAAGGCAATCTTCCAGCCTTCAGCCGGAATGTCTCCAGCTACTCGATCTTCTTTTCCGAAAAGGAATCTCCAAGGCATACAAGACAGTCCTGGAATCTCACTTACTTCGTCTAATTCAAACCGTTTTTTCGCAAGTACTTGGCCTTCTGCATCTAAGAGTAGCAGGTCCACTTCTTCAAAACGTACGGACTTCGATAATGTATTCCGTAAAAAGGTTTCAACGATGATCTCATCTTCATCTTCAATCAAATCAATACCGGCAATGGACAGCTGATCTGGAAGTAAGGCCGGCAGCTTTTGATGACGGAATTGATAGATATATTTTTCAGCTACAGTCAGTTCCCACTCAGGATGGAAGTATAGAGCCGTATTAACCGTTCCATCTTCATTAAACTGCGCTTCTTTTTCACTTGCTGTTTGGTTGGCTGAATTGATCGCTTGTTGTTTTTTAATTTTCTTTCCTAGACGTCCCATACTCTATTCACCCTCTTCATTTTCGTTTACAACTTGATAATCATTTTTTATAAGTTCCATGAACTGCGTACTAATGCCTGCTTCAATGTCAGCAATTAATAGGTTGAATTCGGCAGCTCCTTCTTTTTCAAAGGTGATATATGGATCTTCTTGGGCATATCCTCTAAGTGTGATTCCCTCTTTAATCTGAGTCATTAAGTTCAGATGTTCAATCCAGTCAGAGTCAATTTGCGTAAGCATATAATTTCGAAGCTGCTGTGCGAGCATTTCGTCATCTTTTAGTTCAAGAATGGTTTGTTTTAGCTCGATGAATTCTGGCGCTACTGCTTGCTTCACTTGATACGCATCAAGATCAATTAGTTTTTCTTCAGTCAAACTTAAGTCGATGAATAACTCCGACAATTTCTCTATCAACTCTTCAAGTCTATGCTCTTCAGGATCCTCAGGAAGATGATGATCGATCAAGGTATTCATATAACGTTCCATATAAGCCAGCAGCTCATCAAACAGATCATCATCCGTTAATTCAAGCATTCTGTCTCTCATTGAATAAATAACCTTACTTTGTTGGTCCAATACATTTTCAAGTTTTAACAAATGAATTCGGCTCGAATAATGTGCGCCTTCAATGTTATCCTGAACCTTTTTAACAAACTTAATTGGATCTGGAGAAACGACTAATCCCTCTTCATCAACTTTTACCTTCTTCAAATAACGTTCTTTTTCTTCTTCATCGTAATAATCGAACAGATCATCTTCTAATGAAATGATAAATTGAGAAGAACCAGCATCACCTTGACGGCCGGATCTGCCTCGAAGCTGCATATCGATCCGTTTACTTTCGTTACGTTCCGTACCAAGAATATGCAGGCCTCCAAGTTCACGAACACCTTCACCCAGCATAATATCTGTGCCACGGCCAGCCATATTTGTAGCCAGCATGACTTGACCCTTTTGACCTGCTCGAGCGATAATTTCTGCTTCGTCTTGCTCGGTTTTAGCATTCAATACATAGTGTTTAATTTTTGCTTTTGTCAGCGAGTCTGACAGTACTTCCGATTGTTCAATTGAAGTGGTACCGATTAACACCGGACGGCCGATTTTATGCAGTCTTTCCACTTCAGCTATGATTTTTTTTAGTTTGTCATTATATTTGCGGTACACCAAATCAGGATAATCTTCCCGTCGAACAGGCTTATTCGTCGGAATCGTAATGACATTAAGATTATACGTATCCCAGAATTCTCGTTTAGACGGAGTCGCACTGCCTGTCATCCCTGATAAATTCTTATAAAGTCTAAAGTAATTTTGGATCGTAATCGTCGCATGCGTTTCATTTTCTTCAGAGATTTCCAAATTTTCTTTGGCTTCAATCGCTTGATGAAGTCCTTCACTGAAGGAACGGCCTTCCATAATCCGACCGGTAAACTGATCGATTAATTCAATCTTCCCGTCTTTAACAATATAATCAACATCCCGTTTCATAATAACTGATGCTCTTAATGACTGCATAACGTGATGCAGCAATTCTTGGTGTTCAGCATCATATAGGTTTTTAAGTCCAAACGCCGTTTCTATTTTTCGTGAACCTTCATCACTGATAAAGGTCTGTCTAGTTTCAGGGAACAACTCGTAGTCCACATCTTTTTTGAAGCTTTTCACTATTTGTGCGGTGATGATAAACAACTCTGCTCCATCACTCGATTGATTCGCAATAATTAACGGCGTTTTTGCTTCATCAATTAAGATGCTGTCGACTTCATCGACAATCGCAAACTGATGTCCTCTTTGAACCTTATCTTCTTTCCGAAACACCATATTGTCGCGAAGATAATCAAAACCAAATTCCGTTCCCGTACCATAGGTGATATCGGCTTGGTACGCTTCTTTCTTTTCTGAAGGCTCCATTTGCGAGATATTTAATCCTACCGTTAATCCAAGAAATTCATGAATTTGACCCATCAATTCCATATCACGGCGAGCTAAATATTCATTAGCTGTGATGATATGAACACCTTGGCCTTTTAGTGCTTGAAGATAACTCGGCAAGGTCGCAACTAACGTCTTTCCTTCACCCGTATTCATCTGTGCAATACTGCCTTCATTTAAAACGAAGCCGCCAATAAGCTGAACATCATAGTGACGCAACCCAATTACACGCTTCGCCGCTTCTCTAACCACAGCAAAAGCATCTGCTTGTATGTGTTCAATTGTTTTCCCTTGGCTTAATTGGCTCTTAAATTCCGTCGTGCAGTATTTTAGTTCTTCATCTGTATAATTTAAATATTTTTGTTCTGCACTATTTACCTTATCAACAAGTTTCAATAATCGTTTTAAATCTTTGGAACTCTCATTAAACAGCTCTTTCACTCTAGTTATCATGCAGTTCTCCTTTGTTACCATTAAATATGAATCTAGTATAATTATATCATATTAACTAAAATATGGACGATAGTCCTTGGTTAATAACAAAAAAAGGCTGTCCTAAAGAGTCATTTACTGACTCTTTGGAAAGCCTTTGCTTTTATTTTAAGTTTACATAGAATGTATATGGATTGATGGAAGTATTGCCTTTCACATCGCGTACTTTAATGTAGTAGGTGCCTTTGGTAAGATTTAATGAAAGAAGCTCAGGATCACCGAGTGCATATTGATCAGACTTCACAACCCGTTTTCCATTTTTATACACTTCAATCACACCATCTATCTCATCACCAGCAGCGAATTGAATGGTCGCTGTTTCTTTTTTACCAGCCTTAAATACATACCAATCTTCATCACCTTCACCAACACCTGCATTAAGGTAGCCTTTAGCCGAATACGCTTTGGTTTTTGCTTTCTTCAACTTCAGCGGTTTAGATGGTATATTATTTTTCACCTTTGTCCCAGCATCTTCATCATTTTGATTGACTGGAGTTGCTGCGAACTTATACGGCCAAAGCGAAATTCCTGAGTTTGAATCAACTAAGCCTTGGATGATAATAAAGTATTTTTTCTCTTTTTCTGCTTTAAATGAACCATAATTTACTCCAGATTCAATAATGTTCATAAACACTATCGTTTTATCAGCTTCCTCAGGATCTAGTTTATGGTTGCCATTTGTATCTTCCGTGATCTGTATAAATGCGTAAATTGGCTGCAGCAATTCATTTGGGTACTCTAGTAGAGAGTTTGACATTTTTTGACGTTCAAACCTGGCGCTGTATATGGCCGTTTTGTTTGGCGCTAAATAGAAGGTATCTACATCATTCGCAAAACCAAAGTCCCCTTCTACAACGCCCGAAGCCGGCAGGTTCTTTGCATCTTCTGGTTTATCATTATCTTCATATTGATCCTGTGTACTTTTCACTACTGACTTTGATGTAATTTTGTATGGATCGAAGTTAGTCGTACCGCCTGCTGAAAGATAATAGGTCTTTCCAGCTTTCAAGCCTGCGAAAAATGTATCCGTTAATGCCATATCCCAACTGTAATTGTCCACGTTACTCGCAACGGAACTTAAATATTTCTCCGTTTTTTCAGTCTCTTCATCCACAAACTCTACGACTTCTGCTATCTGTACATATGGAAGATCTTTTTTCGGACTTGGAATATCAAATTGATAGATTCCATTTTCTTCAGGAACGAACATAAACCAATCCTGATCACTATCACTTTGAATATACCCTTCCGCACTTTCACCAATTTGATATGGACGCGCACTTGCATCAATGCCGGCGATCATATCCTCCTCAGTTACTTCTTCTTCCTCTCCCCCTAATGAATAACCATCTTCATCTTCAGGCATCAGCTTGCTGTCAATCTTAACTGTAAATGGGAGCATTGACTGACCTGCTTCCATTTCTCCATATTCTATGAAGGAAAAGTCATCTTCCCCGTAAGAATATTCATAGGTCATTTTTTTACTTGTAACGCTCACATAGTATTCCTTTTCCGGCTCAGACATGAAGTACAGTGATTCACCTTCGCCAACTCCACCATTATTGCTCATATAAAGAGCTGGAATAGCTTCCTCTTCACCCTCTACAGGAGCAGGATTCTCACTTGGAATATCTTGCTCGGGAGCCGGTGTTTCTCCTGAATCTGTCTCCTCTGGAGGCGGGAACAACTGCTCCTTTTCATAAACATTTAACGCAATGTTTATACCAGGGATCCCTGAAACATCTATTTTCATAAGTCTAGCTTCATCTGCCTTTACATGGAAAAAGTCTTCATCACCTTTTTCTCCAGTTAAATACGCAGGTTTTGATGTAAACGGGAGCGCTGCAACTTCTACTGGTGTTTCAAGACTTGACTCATCTTCCGGTAATTCTTGATATGTGGCAACCTTCAGTTCATAATTGGCACCCTTTTTTGTGGAATCATCGAAGCTTCCATTGCTATCTTTGACACCAATCGCTACTTCTCCAGTAAACGGCGCCTGTATTAACTTAGCTTCCGTTTTTCCTTCTCTCTCATTATTGACGTCAATTATTTGCGGCTTTTCTTCCCCATAAAAGTGAACCATCATCTTATAATCATATTGAGCTTGTCCAAGAAGAGATGCTTGAATATAGTCGCCTTTCTTCACAGAAAATTTAATCCACTTTTGTTCAAACGGTTTAGTAATGGATTCTTTAATGGAAATGGGCTGATCTGCATTCAGTGATGTTGCCTTTTCAAGAATTTCTTTTTGTCCCCAGGTTTCTTTAACGAAGGCTGGCAGTTTCTTCATATTGTAGTTTAAAGCTGCCACTGGATTGACCTGACCATTCCCGTACTTAATATCAAACCCTGAATCCCCCATGTCTGTAGCCGTCTGCTCCAAAATGTATTCTACCTGTGCTGGAGTAAGGTTGGGATGCTTCGATAAAAGTAAGGATACAGCGCCTGCTACAACTGGTGTAGCCATTGAAGTTCCACTCAATTTAGCAAAAGTAGATTTCTTGGCTATATCATAATACGGTGCGTAAATATCCTCACCAGGCGCAACAACATCTACTGATGCCCCGTACGTTGAATAGTAGCTTAACTTTTTACTGCTATTGGTTGAACCAACGCTGATAACTCCCTCAAATGCAGCCGGATAACTCGCATAATCATTGCCGTCATTACCAGATGCTGCGACCACAACAATCCCTTTTTCGATGGCCTTCTTGACAGCCTCTTCAAGCACTAACGACGGATAACCGCCGCCTAGACTCATATTAATAACCTGTGCACCTTTTTCAATGGCATACAAAATCCCCTGAGCAATCGTATAGTCAAAACTATAGTACTGACCGTCAAACACATCAATTGAGAGCAGGTTAGCATTTGGGTTAACTCCATAGCCGCCAATGCCGTTATCTTTTTTGGCCCCGATAATACCGGCTACATGTGTCCCATGAGAGTCTGGATTTGCCGGATTCATTGGGTTTGCTGCATTATAACTTGGAAGTAAGGAACCTTTTAATTCAGGATGGTTTCTATCGATTCCTCCATCAATCACCGCAACGGTGACTTTATTTTTTCCTGCAAGCTTTTGAGCTTCATCCACATTCAGCATCGAT
>NZ_JAZVJO010000507.1:0-3040 GCF_059453735.1 Peribacillus sp.
GATGTCTATATGGCGGGTTTTGCCGAGTGGAAAGCAGCAAAAGGAGCAACAAATGAGACCTTTGTCTATGTGACAATCAGTACAGGAATCGCATGTTCGATCATCCATCATGGCTCCTTTTTTAGAGGAGCAGGTTTTGCAGGGGAACTGGGGCTGATTCCTGTTCTTTCAAAGAAAGGAAATCAACGGCTAGAAACTATCTCTGCTGGTCCAGGGATCCAGAATATAGCAGGTATACCACCCAAGGAAGTCTTTAGTGGATACTTAAATGGTTCACAGGAATATCAGTTCATCATCGATGAGGTTACAGGTCATTTAGCACAAGGACTCTATTCTATTTCTTGTTTAATCGATCCGCATAGAATCGTTTTCGGCGGCAGTGTCATTCAAAACAATCCATTTTTACTGGAGTTAATTAAAGAGAAACTAAAAAACTATCAGCTTCTAGAACAGCAGCATCTCTTAGAACAGATGAGCATTAGTACATTAGCTCAGAATAATGGCGTTATTGGTGCCGGATTACGAGTATTCGAAAGAATCTAAAGAGGAGTGGTCAGAGGTGTTTACGTTAAGTCAAGAAAAACTAGTACTCTTAGGTGCATCTATTACAACGGAAGAAATTAAGCAACAGCCAGATTTATGGGCTGAAACGTTTGATTTATACACCGAGAAAAGCAAAGAAATAGAAGAGTTCTTACTAAAACTATCAACTAAACACAATCGAGTTCGAGTCATTTTCACAGGTGCCGGAACGTCTGCCTATGTTGGTGATACGATCCTGCCTTACCTAAAAGAAACATGTGATGAAAAGCAATGGGAATTGCTCAGCATTCCAACTACGACCTTAGTATCCAATCCTGATCAATTTCTTAAAGCAGATATTCCTACCTTACTCGTTTCGTTTGCCAGAAGCGGGAACAGTCCGGAAAGTGTTGGAGCTGTAAAACTAGCTGAGCAAATCATAACCGATTTGTATAAGCTGACGATTACCTGTGCTAAGGATGGTCAATTAGCCAAACAAAGTGAAAGTGATCAAAAGAGTTTTTTACTATTGATGCCTGAATTATCGAATGATCAGGGATTTGCAATGACAGGAAGCTATACGTGCATGACCTTAACTGCTTTACTTGTCTTTGATTCCTTAGAGATTGAGAGAAAATCAACAATCGTAAAAATGATTCGGCAAATGGGTGAAAGTGTCATTCGAAGGGAATCTGTAATTCAAGAGATCATTGACCGGGATTTTAATCGAATTATATACCTGGGTTCTGGCTGTTTTGAAGGATTAGCTCGAGAGGCGCAATTGAAAATATTAGAGCTGACAGCTGGGAAAATTGTCACCGCGTTTGATTCGCCAATGGGATTCCGGCACGGACCTAAATCATTTATGGACGAAAACTCAGTGGTCTTTGTATTTGTTTCTAACCATCCTTATACACGTCAATATGATTTAGATTTATTAAAAGAAATAAAACAGGATAATATTGCTGTCAAAATCTGTGCCATCGAGGTAGAAGGAGAAACCAATTACGATGGGAACAAGTTTGTTTTTGACAGCGAATTTCAAACCGTACCGGATGCTTACTCAGCATTACCTTTTCTCATGATTGGTCAAGTCGTTTCACTGCTTGCATCGGTCAAAGTCGGTAATACACCAGATACGCCTTCGCCGACAGGAACGGTGAATCGTGTCGTTAAAGGCGTAAACATCTATGAATACGAATAAAGGCTGCAATTCTTCATATATTTTTGCTGATAAGTTTTTCCTAGAAGGGAAGGTTGAAGGTTCAGGATTTCTGGAAATTAACGAGGGAAGATTTGTTGGCTTTTCTGAAAACCTGTCCGAGAAAGAGGCTGAAATCATTAATTATGCGGGGCATTGGATCGCTCCAGGATTAGTAGATACCCATATTCATGGATTTCAAAATCACGACATTATGGACAACGATGTTACAGGATTGAATAAGATATCGGAAGGACTTCTTTCCTGCGGAGTTACTTCGTTTTTGCCGACGACTTTAACTTCCTCAACAGAAGTGTTGAATCGCGTCGTTGAAATGATTGGTGCTAATTATAAGGAAGTCCGTGGAGCTAAAATTATAGGAATATTTTTGGAAGGGCCATTTTTTACGGAAAAACATAAAGGAGCGCAAAATCCGAACTACTTTTGTGATCCATCCGTTGATTTATTGAAGAACTGGCAGAAGTTATCCAATTATTCTATTAAAAAAATAGCCATTGCGCCTGAGAGAAAAGGGACAGCGGAATTTATTGAATATGCGGTAAGAGACAAGATTGCAGTGGCTCTAGCCCATAGTGATGCCACATATGAAGAAGCAAAGCAGGCGGTTGAAAAAGGGGCATCTATTTTTGTTCATACCTTTAATGGAATGAGCCCATTGCACCATCGGGAGCCGGGAATGGTTGGTGCTGCGATGAATTTAAAAAATGTTTTTACAGAAATCATTTGTGATGGATATCATGTACACCCTGTTGCCGCAAATATTTTAATGGATACCCGCGGCAGAGACCAAACCGTTTTGGTGACAGATTGCATGATGGCTGGGGGAATGCCGGAAGGAAGCTATCGCCTAGGTGAAATCCCAGTCGAGGTGAAAGAAGGGGCTGCCCGCATTGAAAGCGGCAGTTTATCAGGTAGCATTTTACAATTAAAGGATGCCGTCCAAAATACCGTTAAATGGGGAATTGCCACGCCGGAGGAAGCAATCTATATGGCGAGTACTGCCCCCGCAAAAAGTATTGGGAAGGATGGCGAATGCGGGAAGATTGCCAAAGGGTACGCTGCTGACTTTATTGTTTTGAATCCTGATATGGATTTAATTGCAACTTACCTTAATGGTACTTGTCGTTATCATGTAAAGGAAGAGGAGGTACGATGACTTCTGAATGTCATCATAAATTTCTCGAGTAACAAAAACTGATTTTTAGATAAATTATCTTTTGTCAATTGCTAAAATCTCATCAGTAGCAACGTCATACATAAAGAACCATCCAATAGTTACGGAAGGATATAAGAAGT
>NZ_JAZVJO010000508.1:0-2662 GCF_059453735.1 Peribacillus sp.
TAGAAAATTTCATATGAATCTTATTGAGAGAAGTGGAGGGACTGGCCCTTTGAAGCTTCAGCAACCGGCTACGGCAAAGGTGCTAAATCCTGCAAGCAGTGCTTGATAGATGAGGAGAATGTTTCAGAAAAAGCCTTCTTCTTTAAAGAAGGCTTTTTTTATTTTTTTTCATATAATGCTAAATGACTGATTCTTTCTATATGGAAAGGACCAAACGAGGAGATGTGCATTGATGGATTTTCGCCAAGAATTATCAAAAAGAGTTTTGGTTGGGGAAGGGGCAATGGGAACACTGTTATATTCACATGGAATTGATCATTGCTATGAGGAAATGAATACGACAGACCCTAATCAAATTGAGGCGATTCACCGTGCGTATGCAGCGGCGGGAGCCGATATTCTTCAATCTAATACCTATGGTGCTAATTATCATAAATTAAAACGGTATGGCTTAGAAGATGAAGTGAGTGTCATTAACCGTAAAGGTGTTGAACTAGCTAAAAAGGCTGCTTCCAAACAAGCATTTGTTTTTGGCACCATTGGAGCACTGCGAAGTATTCGTAAAAATGATTTGGATATAGAAGAAATAAAACGGAGCTTTAGAGAGCAGCTGTACAGCTTATTAATGGAAGGACCCGATGGATTAATTCTTGAGACCTATTACGATTTAGAAGAGCTAGAAACCGTGCTCCAGATTGCTAGAAAAGAAACAGGGCTCCCTATTATCGCGAATGTTTCGCTGCATGAGATAGGGTATCTGCAAAATGGCCTCCATCTCAATGAAGCCTTTTCAAGACTAGATGCTCTGGGGGCAGACGTTGTCGGATTGAACTGTCGATTAGGTCCGCATCATATGATACGTTCGTTAGAAGAAGTACCGCTGCCGAAACATGCTGGCATTGCCGTGTACCCGAACGCCAGCCTTCCGGAATACGTCGATGGCCGACTTGTCTATGAGGCTGTACCAGACTATTTCGGCTCAAGTGCGTTGAAATTACGTGAACAAGGTGCATCAATTATCGGTGGTTGTTGCGGGACAACGCCTAAGCATATTGGAGCGGTAAAAAAAGCGCTGGGGACATTGGCTCCAATTAAGGAAAAAGCTAGTAAAGCCCCTCAAATTGAGATTATTGAAGTCGATAAAAAGGATCAAATACCAGCCATTCATCTGCAGGCCAAAACAAAACGAACAATTTTGGTCGAATTGGATCCGCCTAAGAAACTTGGAATAGATGCCTTTATGGCGGGATCATCATGTTTACGGGATGCAGGTGTAGATTCGGTCACACTGGCCGATAATTCACTTGCAAGTCCGCGGATCAGCAATCTGGCTCTTGGGATTAAGATGAAAAATGAGCTCAATATGAATCCGCTCATTCACATTACCTGTCGAGACCGAAATCTAATTGGACTGCAATCTCACTTAATGGGCTTACAGACACTCGGATTAAATGAAGTACTGGTTATTACTGGAGATCCTTCTAAAATTGGAGATTTTCCGGGGGCCACATCTGTCTATGATTTATCCTCATTTGATTTAATCAGCTTAATCAAACAATTTAATGAAGGTTTATCTTACTCAGGTCAAAGTTTGGGACAGCGGACTAATTTTAAAATTGCTGCGGCTTTTAACCCAAATGTGAAATACTTAGATAAAGCCGTACAAAGGCTTGAAAAGAAAATAGCTTGCGGAGCACAATCCTTTTTAACACAGCCTATTTATTCCACAAGTCAAATTGAAGATGTCTATCAAGCTACCAAACATTTAGATACACCTATTTTTCTAGGCGTTATGCCTCTGACAAGCTCACGGAATGCTGAATTTATTCACAATGAAATTCCAGGAATTAAATTACCGGATTCGGTACGAGCAGCAATGGCTTCAGCTGGAAACGATCCAGTTAAAGCTAAGATCGAAGCAAATGCTATTGCTAAGGAATTGATTGATGCAACAATGGAGAGATTTAAAGGAATCTATTTAATCACTCCATTTTTACGATACGACATTACGGCACAGCTTACACAATATATCCGCACAACAGACAAAGAGAAACCAGCAGAGGTGAAAGAACATGAATAAACCTACGATAAATGAAGTACTATCTCAAAAGATTCTCCTCTTAGATGGAGCAATGGGAACGATGATTCAAAATGAAAATTTAACGGCAGAAGATTTTGGAGGCGAAGAATTTGAGGGGTGTAATGAATATTTATCCATTACGATCCCAGATACTATTCAATCTATTCATGAAGCCTATCTAAAAGCAGGAGCAGATATCATTGAGACGAATACATTCGGGGCAACGGATATTGTGCTCGATGAATACAATCTTGGCAGCCTTGCTTATGAACTAAATAAACGATCTGCCGAACTTGCCTGTAAGGCCTGCGAGACTTACTCTACCGCTGAATGGTCCCGCTATGTGGCAGGATCCATGGGACCGACAACAAAAACGCTTTCGGTTACTGGTGGTGCAACGTTTGACGGCTTAACTGCTTCATATGAAGAACAGGCCCGCGGACTAATTGACGGAGGCGTGGATTTACTACTAATTGAAACGTGTCAGGATATGTTAAATGTGAAAGCTGCATTTTCGGGTATTAAACTGGCGTTCAAAAACACAGGAAAGGAACTACCAATCATTATTTCAGGAACAATTGA
>NZ_JAZVJO010000509.1:0-1962 GCF_059453735.1 Peribacillus sp.
TGAATGATTCAGGTGTAAATTCTTTAGAATCTGGAAAACAAAAAAGGCCTATAAAATGGTATTTCCCATTCTATAAGCCGTTTTATCGATTAAGATGAACGATATTCAAATCATCATCAATTTTCTTTTCTTCAATCCAGGAATCCAGCTTCTTTTTAATAAAAGCAGGGAAGCGGTTATCTTTTTGCAGTTCAAACAGGAAAATGGATTTTTTCATGTTGACACAGGCTTCTGGATAGTTAGTCTGTAATTCAAGATTATAGCCTAACTGATAATGCAATTCCGCCAGTAAGTAGAGCTGATCCTGCTCAAGGCACCATTTTATTGCCTGTTGACAATATTGAATGGACTCATCGTACTGATTCATTCGAGTGAGTAAACGGGAAAAATTATAATAAAGCCGTGTTTTGACGGTTTTATCACTTACATGCGGAAGGGCTTTTATATGAAGTAAAGCGTCTTGGAAAGTGGCAAAGGACTTTTCATATTGTCGATCCGCTAAGTAAATCACACCCATACTGCTCTTCATTTCAATTTCTCTTTCAGAGTACATCTTTTCGTTGATCTGTGTGAGCGCGAGGCCTTCTTCAATTAGAGAAATAGCTTTTCCTACATCTCCCTTTACTTCATACTGATAGATTCCTTTATGCCAAAGCAGCAATTGGTGATTTTTTGTATGCTGCGTAAACAATGGATTATTTTCTTCGGTTCGCACAAGCTGATACATTTCGGTATAGTTCATATTGCGCCGTGCAAGCTTTAACTGATAGATAACCTCTTCGACATAATCAAGTCTTGGAGTCATTCCAATATCAAAAAAGTAGTTCACATCAACACCGAGCCGTTGAGAAATTAAATAAAGGGTTGAGGCATAGGGGTAAACATCGCCTTTTTCGATTTTACTAATTTGCGCTTGTGTACAAATCCCCTCTGCGAGCTCACCCTGCGAGAGTTTAATTTGCTTTCGAAGTTCTTTTATTTTCTTTCCTACAGCTGAAAAGTCCATATTAACTCCCCTTAAATATTCCTAGAGTTATAATTTTATATAAAAACGAAGGTAAACCATTCATATCCTGTAGATAGATACTTTTTAGCATGGTTAATCCGGATTTCAACCCTTTTACTAGTGTGGTTAAATATAACTATAGAATTTATTTCTATTAAATCCAATATTTTTTGAAGAAAAAGGAGGAATTACCTATGAAAAAGAAATTCGCAGGTTTTATGGTAGCTTTTCTTCTAGTAGCCGGTGCAGTCTTTGTCGGTGGAGCGCAAACATCAGAGTTACCAGGTGTTCATGAATTACCAGGCGTACATGAGCTGCCAGGTGTTCACGAATTACCAGGGGTACATTAATCGATAAATTAGCCTTTTAAAAAAACGCACCTTTTCAATGGAAGGGTGTGTTTTTGTTATTCACTTTTTTGTTTAGCTATTCTTCCAGGCATATGCCTAAAGTTATATTATGTACTGAAAAGTTAAGTATTCGTGCGGAAATAGGCGATAAATACCTCTAAAAAGAGAATAATCAAGAATACATAAAAAACCAGTATTTGTTATGCTTGAAATAATAAATGGGAGAGAGGTGTTACAATAATGCTTGATATTAATATGAAGGTCAATCCCTCGTTTTTTGATGATGAATGCGCCATTGTCTTTTCATTTTCCTTTGTCAGGGAGTCGAAGAAAATTGGGGAAGCTATTATTTACACCTGTGAAGAAGCGGGAGAAGAAGAGATTTACTCAATAAATGAGGAACAGAAAGAAAAAATCGCCTACTTACGGGAGTTTTCGATTATGGAAGAATACCATGAATCCTCAATGAGAAAAATCCAGCACTTTTTAAACATCTTAGGGATTAAAAAATGCATCAATCAGTATAATCTGGTTTATTAATAAAAAAAAAACACTCACGGCTTCTGAATAGCAGGCCATGAGTGTTACTTTTTTGAGCTTTTTCTC
>NZ_JAZVJO010000510.1:0-2699 GCF_059453735.1 Peribacillus sp.
CCTGTTGTCGAACGCGAAAAAGAATTATTCCAATGGATTATGGACAAAAGAGAAATATAATCAGTTACATGAGTTAAAGGCTCAACTGTTGAATGATGAGTTCACCATTGGCGAGCATCTAGAAGCCTATATAGGTAAGGGGGCTGTCCTTCACTTTAGGAATAACAGTGGATTCCGGACCGCTGAGTTGAATAATGAAATCTTGAACCTGATGTTTATTGAAGAGGATGCCTATGCCGGGCTTTCGACCTCAATGGAAACCATTGTAAATAAGATGATGACAGGATATATGGACTTTATTCCGAGTAAGCTTCTGGCTAATCAATATCAATCGGATAGTCATATATCCGTCTCCTCAGGTAATCAGGATTCTTATCTTGTGGATATGAGCGAAGATAATTACCCCGACTCTGTTACGAAAAAAGAGGATGATAATTCATCTATCCAGCATGAAGAGGTGGCGGAGGATTCATCAGGAAATGAGTATAAGGCATTTGTAGATAACCATGATGAGGTATATAAAGATGAAGAAGAAAGTTCTGCTAATGAGCAAATGGAAGATATTGCGATTGATGAGGAAAAGGATGAGGATCAACCGAGCGACCTAGAAACCCAAGTACCTTTAGAAGATATCAGGGTTCCTATTGGGGTCATCCAGGGTTCTAATCAGGTTGTGAATTGGGAATTTGGACATAAGAACCTTGCCAATCGCCATCTATTCATCACTGGTGGATCCGGTCAAGGGAAGACATATTTCATTCAATGCTTGCTATGGGAGTTAGCCAAACATGATATATCCAGTATTATCATTGACTATACGGATGGTTTCAAGAAGTCCCAGCTCGAGGATGAATTCAAGGAGAACTTAGGTGACAGATTGGAGCAATTTATTGTCCTTGCGAAGAAGTTCCCGATTAATCCGTTCAAGAGGAACAAGAAAGAATTGGATGAAGATCTATTTATCGATGAAGATGACTCAGATGTTGCAGAAAGAATGAAGAATGTCATCGGTTCTATCTATACTACCCTGGGACCACAACAACTAAATTCTATCTATCAAGCCGTCATGAAAGGCATGTCTATTTATGATGAAAAGATGAACTTTGAGATTCTCCGTGAATTGTTGGAGGAGGATGGATCAGGACCAGCGAAAACTGCCCTGTCTCAAATGAATCTGCTCATAGATAAGAACCCATTTGACTCAAGCCAGGATATGGACTGGTCCTTCCTTGAGAAAGAAAAAGGAAAGGTATTTATAATCCAGCTGACAGGATATTCACCTGATGTCCAAAAACTAATCACGGAATTCATCCTGTGGGATTTATGGTATTATAAGCTACAACATGGGAATAAACGTATACCATTCCCAGCAGTGCTTGATGAATCTCAACGTCTTGATTTCAGCAATAACTCTCCAAGTGCGAAAATCTTAACAGAAGGCCGGAAATTTGGCTGGTCTGGATGGTTCGCCACCCAATCAACTAAAGGATTCTCTGGAGATCAAATCAGCCGATTGCAAAATTCAGCCGTGAAGATTTACTTCTCACCTGTTGAAAATGAAATATCAACAATCGCAGCGAATATAGCGGCAGACCATAGAGAAAGAAAAGAGTGGGAAACAAAGCTAACCAACCTTCAAAAGGGACAATGTATTGTATATGGCCCTGTGTTAGATAGGAACGGAAAGCTATTACCATCTAGGCCTTATGTTGTGAATATATCTGCGTTTAGCGAACGATAATAAACTAACAAGCCCCTTCGAGATATGAAGGGGCTTGTGTCATTTTTGTAAATAGCGGGTAAAGGATAGTAAAACCAGACAGTGATGTGATTCTATATGAATACGCAGATGTCAGATGAAACAAGAAAGAAAATAATGGGTTCTATTCATGGGAAAGGTACCAAGCTCGAGAATAGAGTTTCCCGAGAACTTTGGAGAAGAGGATTCCGTTTCCGGAAAAATGTAAAATCATTATACGGAACTCCTGATATAGCCATCAAAAAATATAAAGTAGTCATTTTCATCGACTCTTGTTTTTGGCATGCTTGTGAACTGCATGGGGCTTTACCAAATAAGAATCAGTTATTCTGGATAAACAAGTTCAATCGGAATAAGGAGCATGATTTTGAGGTCACTAATTATTATATACGTAAGGGATGGCATATTTATAGGGTATGGGAGCATGATTTAAAGAGGGATTTTTATGGGACGATGGATAAATTAGATGGAGTAATATTGGATGCCAAGCGAAGATTTCAATTAAAGGTATTACAATGATTAGAAGAGGAGAAAATCAAAACTCTATATTTTCTCCTCTTCTATTATTTTAAGATGTTATCTTAATCTATATTATCAATTCTATTCTTTAGTAAAGAATTTCTGTGAAATTCCATAAATTCTTGTTGTTCAGGGAGTAATATAATCTTCATATCATCTCGAATGTTTAAAGTTTCATGGTAGGAAGATGGTAACACATCAGAGATAATGATTCTTCCATCCTCATCAAAGCTAATATATCCTTTATCAAATAAAGCGTCATGAGTTATACATAACAGTAAACCATTATTTACGTGATTTTTTTGTATGTCAACAGCAACAGGCCAAGGAATAATATGGCTGGCAATTAATAAAGGCTCCAAGGAAAGAGGGCAAAGTTGGCAACGGCTTTCGGGTTTTAATAATTTCGCTCTGAAATTGG
>NZ_JAZVJO010000511.1:0-3190 GCF_059453735.1 Peribacillus sp.
CGCCTATTCCATTGAGTACTTAGCAGAATGAAGCGCCGACAACAACTAACAAAATAAATAATACGACGATTAATACAAACCCACTGCCATAGCCACCGCTGCTGTATCCTCCACCGCCGTAGCTATTGCTATATCCGCCGCCATATCCACCGCCGCAAGAGTTGTTTCCTCCACATAATCCAAACATATTTTTCACCTCGCTTTAAGCTTAGCTCACTGTTAAGATATGAAATTTTTGTCGTTATGTGCAGGCTATGTCCTACTCGATGCAGCCTATTTCCTCTGCTCTTATCCCTTTGCTTACTTAAATAAAAAAAAGCCGGACTCTAAATGAGTCTAGCTTCTAATCACTACCTTTTATATCCACCTTTATTGCACCCACAGTCCTTTTTTACTTTTGGGATTCTCTTAACTGGTCTCTGATATGCATAACTAGGCTGTTGTTGCTGTTGAAATGGCTGTTGATACGGTTGTTGATACGGCTGCTGATTAATGTTCCTATCCATTATCTACACTCCTTTTATATGGAATATATGATTAGAGTATGTTTATTGCTCCTTTCTTGCTTGATACACTAGCCTATGAGATGTAACACGATTGTTTCAATAAGGGATCCTATTGCAGCAATCGCCAGAATAATAATAAAGAATTCTCCTATTGGGAGCTCTAACGTATATACATAACCTATAAATAGACTGACCCAAATACCTGTACACCAATAACAGCTCAAGAGCTGCCCAATCCAGCCTTTAAGTCCTTTCTCTTTCGGAATTAAATAAATTTCTTTCTCTCCAGCTTCATTCGTTTCTTCTATTTCATTAAAAAACGGGGCACGTAAGAATGAGGTAATCTTATCGAAGACGATAATTCGAGTGAGTCTAAAAGACGCTAGTCCGAGCATGGTAATTACCGTCCAACTGATTTCTTTCAGTAACATCCTCTACGATCCGCCCCTTTCATCTGTATTTAAAGTACTTTAAAATCAGAAAGATCGATTATTTGTACATTTTGAATTGTCGTGCCTGTTTTTATTTGTACAGATTCCCCTTTTTTTCCCAAAAGCTGAAATCGGACAATACGTCCATTGATTTTCGCTTCACAAAGAGGAGTTACGCCTTTCTCTGTTTTACGTAAAAGATCCTTCACTGCTTTTCTTACTTCTTTTCTTTGAACCTCTTCCGCAGACTTTGGTTCAAGCTTTTTAATTTCATGAACGCCGCCTCCATTTGCGACTGGGATATTTTCTTTTATAATCGACGTTCCTTCCGGTGAGTAATGATCCGTTATTTGTTTAATAGAATCAATCTCGGCATGAATTTCATCCATAGCTTTATAAACCCCAAAGTCATGCTTCATCTGCTCAAGCTGCTGTTCTTTCCTCTTTTTCTCTTCCCTATCTTCACTTTCGACCTTCACTTCATGTTCAGGAACTATCTCGGTTGCCTCCACTTGCTCTACTTCTGTTTTATTATCTATCTTAGTTTTTTTGCTTCTAAATTCCTTCTGCATATTTACTGTTTCTGGCTCTAAAATGTCCGGTTGAACAATATAAAGAAGCGGCTTTGAGCTTAATTTCTTTTCCTTTTCTGACATGCTGCGCCCCTCCTCGCCCACATTATTTTCATGCATCCCTATGTGTCATTTATATTTTTCATTCTCGTTTTTATGACTACCCTGTTTCCCTTCAATTCCTCTAATGAAAAATATTGAAATAAATTTCCCTTTATTAGAAAAAGATAATAATAAGTAACTATATAGGGAGCTGTCTAATGAATAACCAGCCTAAAGTTTCACTCTTACAAATATCACTCCTGATTATTACAGCGATTGGTTTGAAGAATCATGTTACTGTTATCCCGCATTTATTAGGTGCTGCTAAAAGGGATAGCTGGTTGTCTGTCGGAATCGCTCTTGGTTTTATTCTGTGTTGGTGTTTTTTACTTTCCTATATCCATAGAAAAACCATCAATCAAAATATCTTTCAATTTGTTGAACAACATACAGGCAAAGTATTTGGCCGGACCTTTTCCATAATTGTTAGTTTGGTATTTGTGTTACTCGCTGCAGTCACTCTTAAAGAGTTTATTTCATGGACAAAAGTATCTTATCTACCGATTACCCCAATATTTTTCAGTGTAATATTATTTACCATTCTTTGTTTTTTACTGTCGATAACCAATATACAAACCATCGTTATTCTAAATACATTTGTCCTGACAGCAGTCGTTGTTTTCGGTTTTTTTGTGGCCTTCGCCAATATCCAATACAAAGACCACACACTTTTAAAACCGATTTTAGAGCATGGATTTAAACCAGTAATTTCAGGGACTATTTACCCTTTATCCGGACTAATAGAAATTATTGCTCTTCTTTTCATCCAACAAAAAGTACATGGAAAAATGACCATTAAACTTTTCCTGATTAATAGTGTTATCTTAGCTGGGCTCATCATAGGACCTTTGATTGGATCCCTGACTGAGTTTGGACCTTATGAGGCAGCACGTCAAAAATACCCTGCCTTTGAACAATGGGGACTTGTTTCATTAGGAAGATTTATTGAGCATCTTGACTTTCTGTCCATCTACCAGTGGATTACTGGAGCCTTTATTAGGATTTCATTTTTTTTATTTCTCTCAGCCGAAACCTTTACATTTAAAAACAATAAGAAAAAAATAATCCTACTAGCAGGCTTTTCACTTTTTTTGATCATTTCTAACCTTATTCCAATGAGCGATATCATCTTTTATTCATTTATCCGTTCATTTCTAATGCCTTTTACGTTTTGGTTTTTCCTTGCCATCTCCATTATTCTAGGCATCATTGCCGCTTTAGCTAACAAGAAAAGCAGGAGGAGTCAATATGTTCAAGAGAACAAAAAAGAGACCTACAATTCCAAGTAATAAACCAAGTATGGCTTTAGAATTTTCTCCTAATGAAGGCTACCTTAGAGAGTTATTTGCTGATTCAGCGGATGTATTTTTCGACTCCTTTACCTTCCGAACAGCACATCCAATAAACGTTACCATTACCGCTTGTGAAGGACTTGTTGATACAGAGTCCTTAAATCGGCTCGTTTTTGAACGATTAGATGCTTTTTTTGAAAATTATCCAGACCAATTGCCGTCACCAGACACTATTTTGCATTCTCTTCACTTGCCCATTATGAAAGAAGTTCATAACGAGGAGGATC
>NZ_JAZVJO010000512.1:0-3710 GCF_059453735.1 Peribacillus sp.
ACGGGACGCCTTAATAACAGCTTTACATTTTCATATTTTCCAAGAACAGTGTGAGCGTGTACAAATGGTAAATATTGCTCAAACAGTTAATGTACTGCAAGCAATGATTCTTACGAAGGAAGAGAAATTAGTCTTAACACCTACCTATCATGTATTTGATATGTTTAAAGGCCATCAGGACGGAAAACTGCTTTCAATTGAAAAGAATGAGAATGATACTAGTGAGATTCCCCAAATCAGTATTTCTGCATCCAAAGGTGAAGCAGGTGAAATAACCATTAGTATATGTAATTTAGATTTACACGAAGAAACCGTTTGTAGACTGAAGATCCCTTCATTGGATATACATACTAAAGACATTAAGACAAAAATTTTAACGGCCGCGAAAATGAATGCTCATAATACATTTGAACAACCTAACGTAGTAGTTCCTAGTGAATTTAAAACCTTAAAAATGATTGATAATGATCTAGAAGTCAAATTACCACCTATGTCAGTAATCGTTCTTACTCTTATATAATTTGTTTTATATTTATATCGAAGTTGCCGAATTTTCTCTTGTCCAAAAGGGTCAGTAAGTGAGATAAGCATTGGGATTACCGGAAGCAAAGGAGGGATTATCATTCAGATTATACCATTAACCTTAGAATCTAGTTTTGCTGAAGGATCAGTGAATGCGTTCCTTGTGGTTGGGGATACCGTCACACTGGTCGATACAGGCAATCTGGATGGTCCTTCCTTTGAGCAATTAAAACGTTTGATTGCCCTTGAAGGATATGGCCTGTCAGATCTTGATCATATTATTTTGACGCATATGCACACCGACCATTCAGGAGGTGTAGCTCGTATTCAAAACGAGGTATCTATTCCCGTATATGTTCACGAAAAGGCAAGACATGTGATTGAAGGAGGGGAAGTAGAGTTTACTAGAGAGCAAGCCTTTTATCAGGATTTTCTCTATCGGAGCGGGGCTACCATCAACGAACGTATTACCCAGTCCTATCGCGAATTGAATTGGCAGGAGATTCGGTATGTGAAAGAGAATGAGTATATAAAGATGGGCGGTTCTGATTTTATCGTAGAATATGTACCAGGCCACAGTCAGACTGACCTTTTATTTTATAATCAGGAAGGTGTGGCATTTGCCGGAGATCTTTTACTTCCGGATATATCTGTAAACGCTTTCGTAGAACCTCCAGATCCCGGAACCACAGAGAAGCCTAAAACATTGCTTCAATATCGTGAATCGCTTAAAAAGATGAATAAGCTGCCGCTAAAAACAGTCTTTCCTGGACATGGACAAGCATTTAATGATTACCAAGCTTTAATCGAAAAGAGGTTGACTGAACATGAAAAGCGCTGTTTGCGGATTTTAGCTGTCCTTGAAAAAGGCGATGCAACTGTATATGAGCTTTGTCAGGAAATCTATCCTAAATTAAAGGGACCTGCGGTGTATTTGGGCTTATCACAAATACAAGGCCATTTAGAATTGCTAGAAGTAAGAGGGAAAACTATCTGTCAGCAAAGAAATACCATAGATGTCTATTCAATCCGTACGTAAATTGGAGGGGAAACCGTGGATTTTTCATTAACTGATGAACAGAAAATGATTCAGAAAACCGTAAGAAGTTTTGTAAAAAAAGAACTGATCCCGCTAGAAGCAGATGTTCTGCGTAACGAAAGGGATGGAAAGCCGGGGATTTCTGAAGAGAAAATCGCTGAATTAAGAAGTAAGGCAAAGGATATGGGATTTTGGGGAATTAATACGCCGGAAGAATTCGGCGGAGCTGATTTAGGTCCGACAATGACTGCATTAATCATGATGGAGCTGGGGAGAACATTTGTCCCATTTAGTTTTGGCGGTTCTGCAGACAATATTCTTTATTACTGTAATGAACAACAAAAAGAAAACTATCTGCTTCCGGTGATAAATGGTGAGAAAAAGTCATGCTTTGCACTTACTGAACCAACGGCTGGTTCTGATGCTGCAAATATTACTATGCGAGCGGTTAAGGATGGAAGCGACTGGATTCTGAATGGTGAAAAGGTGTTTATTACAAATGGAAATGAAGCCGACTTTGCTATGGTGTTTGCGATTACAGATAGTGAAAAGGGTCCTCAAGGCGGGGTAACTTGCTTTTTAGTTGATCGAGAAATGGGCTGGCATTCGGAATATATTCATACGATGGGTGAGTGGGGTCCGGCATCACTCGTTTTTGATAATGTACGAGTACCAGAAGAAAATATTCTGGGGGAACTAGGCAATGGGTTTGCTCTGGGTATGAAATGGATTGGGCAAGGGCGCTGGATTATTCCGGCAAGAGGACTGGGTGCTGCAGAAAGACTCCTGCAGATGGCCATCGACTATTCACATCAACGGTTCACATTTGGTAAGCCGATTTCAGAACGTCAGGCTATTCAATGGATGATTGCAGATTCTGCTGTCGAGATTGAAGCGACTCGTTGGCTGGTTCTGCATGCGGCATGGCTTGCTGAAGAGGGGCGTGATAACCGTCATTATTCTTCTATCGCAAAACTATATGGAACAAATATGGCGAATCGTGTAGTCGATCGTGTGCTGCAAATCCACGGAGGGATGGGGTATACGAAAGAATTGCCAATTGAGCGCTGGTACAGAGAAATGCGTGTTTGGCGGATTTTTGAAGGAACAGATGAAATTCAACGTCATATCATATCCCGGAATTTATTAAAAGGAAATGTCAAAGTAGGGGAATTGATGGCCTAGAGCGTTTCTACTATTCTGAAGGAGGAGATTTTTAATGAATCTAACACAACTTCTTGAAGAAAATATCAAAACCTATGGGGAATATCCGCTGCTTTATGACCGGGACAAACACTATACAAATATTGAGGTTAAAGAACAGGCCAGAAAGATTGCAGCGGGGCTCAAAGCTCTAGGCATAGCTGCAGGTGACCGTGTAATTGTCTGTATGCCTAATTGCCCTGAAGTACTTTTTTGTTATCAAGGAATTACTCGGGCAGGTGCGATAATCGTACCGGTTATGTTCACTCTTCACCCGCGGGAAATTCATTTTATTGCTGCTAATTGTGGAGCGAAGGCTGTAATTACTTCCTCACTTGTTCGGAATAAAATTGAAGAAGGAATCATGGGGTTAAAGGACAGTCCTATTCTTATTTCAATCGACGAAGTGGAAAATGATAAAACCCTGAACTTATCCAAATTAATGAACAAGTCTCATCAGACTGACATAATGGAATATGAGCCAAATGAAGAGGATACGGCCGTAATTCTTTATACATCAGGAACGACTGGGCAGCCAAAAGGTGTGCGCCAGACTCATAAGAATTTGTATTCAAATGCAATAAGTTCATATAAGCATAGTGAATCAGAACGGGGGACAACACTTGGAATCCTGCCGCTTGCTCATGCATATGGCCTAACACTTTCTAATATTGCCTTTATTGCCGGAAGCTCAATCGTGATTTTTCCTAAATTCGATCCAAAAGGAATTTTTGAAGCGATTGAAAAATACAAAGTGCGTTCATTTTCGGCTGTACCAGCCATGATCCATGCGCTGCTAGGTTCACCAGATTCAGAGAATTATGATCTATCTAGTTTTCAATACATTGGTTCCGGCTCGGCACCACTGCCAATCAGTGTTATCCATGCCTTTCAACAGAAATTCAAAGCAGACATTCATGAAGGGTACGGTTTATCAGAAGCCTCA
>NZ_JAZVJO010000513.1:0-6793 GCF_059453735.1 Peribacillus sp.
GTCACGATGGACACATGACTTGGATAGGTCAATGAAGGATAAATAGCTTCAACATGCTGAACATATGAGCCTTCATTTAAGACACGTCGGAAATTTGGCAGTGTTCTAATTAATTGATAGTCTGAAGAGGATAGGCAATCAAAAGAGATGACAATCAAACGGTTTGTGAGGGCTTTCAAATTTTAGCCTCCCAACTGATTAGGTTCCTGTTACCCCATTTCCCATTTTACTATTATTCAGGAAGTATTTGTCATAAAATTTAGGGAAATACAACCTATTTGATAATAGATACTTGTAATTATTGTAAAATTCGGATAATTAATTTATGCTTATATCATCGATTCTATGATTCTCCGTTCTTTTTTTCTACTATATTGAAATGAAAGCAGGCGAATGGTAATGATGAACTTTGAATTAACCGAAGAGCAGAAAAGCGTAAAAAAGGTAGTAAGGAAGTTTGTTGATAAAGAAATTATTCCCTACATTCAAGAGTGGGATCGACAGGGAGCGTTTCAGCCATCTATTCTTAAGCGTCTGTCAGAGCTTCAATTAATGGGGGTCTGTATTCCAGAAGAATACGGCGGACTGGGAATGGATTATAATACGCTGGCAATCATTTGTGAGGAGTTGGAACGCGGTGATACCGCCTATCGGACCGCTGTTTCGGTACATACCGGCTTAAACACCATGACCCTTTTGCAATGGGGAACAGAACAACAAAAGCAAACCTATTTAGTCCCCCAGGCAAAGGGGCTCAAGATTGGTGCATTTGGTTTGACGGAACCAAACGCAGGATCTGACGTAGCGGCTATGCAAACCACAGCTAAGCGTGAAGGTGATTATTATGTATTAAATGGTTCAAAGACGTGGATTTCTCTTTGTGATTATGCAGATCATTTTCTGGTGTTTGCGAAAACAAATCATGACTTAGGGTCAAAAGGGATTACTGCATTTATTGTAGAGCGTACTTTTGAGGGATTTGAATCGAAAGCAATTAAAGGCAAACTGGGGATTCGCGCGGGGAATACGGGAGAAATCTTTTTTAACGATGTGAAAGTGCCGGCTGCGAATCGTTTAGGAGAAGAAGGAGAAGGATTCAAAATTGCCATGTCCGCACTAGATAATGGGCGCTTTACCGTAGCGGCGGGTGCTGTCGGCTTGCTTGAAGCGAGCCTTGAGGCAAGTCTTAAATATTGTCATGAACGAAGAACATTTGGGAAAGAAATTGGCAAACATCAGCTAGTCCAGCAAATGATTGCGAAAATGAGTGCAAACTTAGAAATATCGAGGCTGCTGGTTTATAAAGCAGGAACCTTGAAAAACGAAGGAAAACGGAACACCAAAGAAACCTCACTCGCTAAGTGGATCGCCTGTAATGCAGCAAATGAAGCAGCAAATGACGCCGTTCAAATCCATGGTGCATATGGATATAGTGATGAGTATCCGGTAGAACGGTACCTTCGAAACTCGAAAGCTCCTGTAATTTATGAAGGCACTAGAGAAATTCATACTGTGATGCAAGGGGAATACGCACTTGGATACAGAGAGGATAAGCCGCTCCGCAAACAATTGCCATCTTGGCCTTTTGAAAAGGTAACGGTTCATTAAATAAGAAGCTCTTAGTGCTGAATGCAGGACGATGTCCAGTTTTCGGCCTTTTTTTATGCGATTCGGTCGAGGGACATTATGAAACAAACAAAAGATATGAAGTCCTGGTTGGACCTTGAGGAATGACTTCAGCTAGCGCTTTCATTTACGGAGGCTGGCTATCTCCGCCATTGCTTTTCTCCCTTTTTCGCGATATGGTTATCATTTGAGTCGGGAATATAGAAAAGCGATAAAGGGTGGGAAAACAGTGGAAAAGACTAACCGTGAGCCGGTTTATATATATACCTTTGCATACAGTCCAGACGAAGTATCTTTATGCCGGATGGAAATGCGTTCATTATTTGGCGTGGAATCGGAAACGAATATTATTAAAACACCGATCGCGATAAATCCAAGCAGAAGTCCATTTATAAAAGAACGGATCGAAGTTTTATTTGAAGGAGATACTCTTTCTGAAATTGTTGATCAGGCAGACCAAATAGAATTAGGTGAGACCACATTCAAGGTGTTGTATGTGAAAATTAATGACCTGGATCCTTCAGTGAAAATTGGGTATTGGGAAAGACGGAACATTGAACGTGATATCGGTTGGAAAGTTCAAGGATTAGCTGATGTTCAAAACCCCGACAAAATATTCGGGATTGTCACACTTGGCGGCCGCTGGTATTTAGGAAACTATATAAAAAGCGAGTCCGTATGGCTGCACCATCTTAAAAAACCACGTGAATATTCAACCGCTTTAAGTACACGTGTGGCGAGAGCGATAGTGAATATCGCTGTACCGAACCCAGAAGGAATCAAGGTTATTGATCCTTGCTGCGGAATCGGAACCGTATTGGTTGAAGCACTATCAATGGGGATCGATATTGTTGGTCGTGACATCAACCCGCTCGTAACAGATGGATCAAGAGAAAATATTGCCTACTTTGGCTTACAGGGCGACGTCACAACAGGACCGATTGCCGATGTTACTGAAAAGTACGATGTAGCCATAATTGATATGCCTTACAATCTATACACTCATGCAACGCCAGAAGATCAACTCTCTATTCTCAAACATGCTAGAAGCTTCGCCGAAAAAGTCATCGTTGTAACCATTGAAACAATGGATGACATGATCAAAGAAGCAGGGTTCGAAATCACAGACCGCTGTGTCGCAAAAAAAGGAAACTTCTTAAGACAAATTGTAGTTTGTGTGTGAGGAGAAAACCGGCCACTGTAATTTAGTGGCCTCTTTTCTTTAGAATCTAGCAAAAATAAATTGAATTTTCTGAATAATAATTGCGAGGAATCTTATTTTTTGGTAATATGAATTTGCTGAGAAAGAAATTTGAAGATAAAAAGGAAAATCTTTAACAAGCAGAAGGTAAAGAGGTATTGAAACTATTTCAGTTCAATCAGATACAGGACTCCGAATACTTGAAACAGCAAAAAATTAGGATATAGCCGCATAGAACAAAAGAGAAAAAATTACGGCAAGGATGGATTAACGGTGAGCATCTAATTGTGCAATTCTGTACAAAGGACTTTAAAGTGAAATGGAGGGTTTATGATGAAAGTAACTATAATAGGTGCAGGCAGTGTAGTTTTTGCAAGAAGGTTAATCTCTGATATTTTGAGTTATCCAGAGTTGGAAAATACACTCTTTTCTTTAACTGATATAAATGCTGAACGATTAGAAACGGCAAAAAAAATGGCTGAATCTATTATTGAGAAAAATGGTAATGTAGCACATGTACAGGCTACTTTTGACAGAAAGTCAGCGTTAGTTGATGCTGACTATGTTATAAACTTAATTCAAGTCGGAATGCACGAATCAACTCTAATAGATTTTGAAATTCCCAAAAAGTATGGGTTGAAACAAACGATTGCAGATACACTCGGAGTCGGAGGGGTATTCAGGGCACTGCGAACGATTCCTGTTGTTCTTGATATTTGTAAGGATATGGAGGAAGTTTGTCCCGGTGCATTATTATTAAATTATACTAATCCAATGGCTATGCTGATTCTTGCGATCCAAAAAGCTACCTCAATAAAATCGGTAGGTCTTTGTCATAGTGTACAAAATACAGCAGAAGAGTTGGCTTCTTATTTAGGGATACCAGTAGAGGAATTAGATTATAAGGTAGCAGGAATTAATCATATGGCATGGTTCCTAGAATTGAAACGAAATGGACAGGATCTTTATCCCGACCTCTTTTTAGCGATGGAAAAGGATGAAGTGTATGCGAAAGATAAAGTGCGTTTTGAAATGATGAGTAGACTGAATTATTTTATTACAGAATCAAGTGAGCATCTATCAGAATATACGCCTTATTTTATTAAAAGAGATGACTTAATAAAAGATTATGATATTCCGATTGATGAGTATATTAGAAGAAGTGAAAATAATTTAAAACAATTTGCTGAAACCAAGAAAATGATTGAAAATCATGAAACATTCGAATTGCAAAAAAGTCATGAATACGGTGCACCAATAATTCATTCTATTGAAACCGGAGTAACACGGGAAATCTGGGGTAACGTACTTAATACAAATCTGATTACTAATTTACCGGAAAACTCTTGTGTTGAAGTTCCTTGTCTTGTTAACAAACAAGGAATACAACCAATACATGTCGGTAAACTCCCACCTCATTTGGCTGCAATGAATATGACAAACATAAATGTTCAACAACTAGTAGTTGAAGCTGTACTCACAGAAAACATTGATTATGTTTATCAAGCGGTTATGATGGATCCACATACTGCATCTGTCCTTTCGTTAGATGAAATCTGGAGTATGACTAACGAATTAATTGAAGCTCATGGAGACAGGCTGCCTAAATTTACTAAAGGGAAGAACTTAAATTATAAGAGAAAGGCAACAACTCATTAAATTTCATTTATCAGGCTTATTCTTCGAAAGTTGAAGTATAAGCTCTTTTTTTGTGATTAGAAATAGTAAGGGCTGTCATCACCCTGTTTAAAGCTCAAAAAGTGTAACTAAAAGAGGATAGGGCTGAATAAAAGTGAAATTGGGCTGAATATAACTGGTTTTGGGCCGAATAAAACCTAGTTTGGGCCGAATAAAATAAAGAATGGGCCGAATCTGGTGTTCAAGAGTCGACCAAAAGTGACTTCTACCCTCAAAATAGCTGCGCAAAGGAAGAGTTTAATAGAATTCCATCTGTTTTTATGCTCTTAACTCAAAAGTGTAACTAATAGAGAAGGAACCGTCATATAAGCAGCAGATCAAAGAGCCAGGTGCCTATTTTTGGAGGAACATTCATAGGGGAAAAAGATAGGGCCGAATGAAAGTTAGATAGGGAAGAACAGAGTGAAGTTTGGGCCGAATAAAACCTAGTTAGGGCAGAATAGATCGCCAATAGGGAAGAATCAGTCTTTGTTTTAAAAAACCCTTATTTGAGGAGTAAGATGTAAGGGAATAAAGGAGAAGGTTCAATAAACTCTTTAGTGAAGTGCTTTTTTATTGTACTTTTAATTTAAGTATTATAAAATTAAATTGTGCACAACTAATTATAGTTGAAGGGGAGTATATAAAATGACAAAAACATTATTTACAGAAACAGTAACGGTTGATGGAGGAAGAGAAGGTACGGCTATCTCTGCTGATGGGAATTTTACTGTAGATATCGCAATGCCTGGTACGCCGAGAGCGAAAAAATTGCCTGAAGCAACTAGTCCTGAAGAGCTTTTCGCAGCAGGATATGCAGCTTGTTTTGATAGTGCATTGCAATCGGTTGGTAAAATGGAAAAAGCGGCATTTGAATCAAAAGTGACAGCTAATGTTAGCTTATTGATGGGTGAAATGCATCAGTATAGCTTAGCGGTAACATTGGAAGTACAAGGATCAGGCATTGATCAAGATACATTTGAAACATTGGTTCATAAAGCACATCAAATGTGTCCTTATTCAAAAGCAATTAGTGGTAATGTTGAAGTAACTCTTAAAGTAAATGTGAACTAATCAAATATAAAAAAGGTAATGTTCCATTGGAACGTTACCTTTTTTTTGTCACTCCATCTTTTGCATATAAAAGAATCACGCTTTGCTGCTCATCTAACTCTTTAATAGGCCTGTAACGTTTTTAGCAATGCGAGCAGTGACGATTTTAATTCCTCAATCTCATTCTTATCATCCCCAGACATCTTGCCAACCATTTCAGGGATGACACAGGCCTCTTCTTGTAAATCCAGTCCTTTTTTCGTTAACCGAATGAGGACAGATCGTTCGTCTTGTGTAGAACGTTCACGAATAAGGAGGCCGTTTTGTTCCATGCGTTTTAACATGGGTGTTAAGGTACCGGAATCAAGAGAAAGAAGATCACCTAGTTTTTTTACCGTTAGGGTATCTTGGTCCCATAATAATAGCAGGACGAGATATTGTGGATACGTTACGTCAAGCTTTTCCAGGAGTGGTTTATACTTTTTAGTCATTTCCCGAGAACTTGCATAAAGAAGAAAGCATAATTGGTTTTCCAGCACATGTTCTATATTTTTCCCCATTTTATCACCAGCTAGTTATAGTCCATTTGATATAGGTATATCAAACTTAATTTAATAATAATCGTTCTCTCATATAAAATAAAGAAATTGTCAATCGTTACGTTTCTGTTCGTGTATCGAAATATTCTTTAAGAACCGACTTATTTGTCAAAATATCTTCAAGTGTATACGTATCCAGTACAAGGAAGAAGCTGTTTAGAGCCTCATTTAACATATGCTTTAAGGAACAAACAGGGGTAATGACACAATTATTGTCCTCTTTAAAACATTCTACAAGATAGAAATCTTCCTCGGTCTTACGGATCAACTCGCCAATGTTAATGTCAACTGGCTGCTTTGATAGACGAATGCCGCCATTACGTCCACGTATTGTTTCAATATAATTCATTTTCCCAAGATTATAGATGATTTTCATTAAATGGTTACTAGAAATTTCGTAGGCTTCTGAGATTTCTTTAATGGTCACCAATTTTTCACTGTTAACAGCCACATATAATAATACTCGTAATGAGAAATCTGAATAACTAGTTAAGCGCATATAAAGTTCCTTTCGATAATCATGTACCGTTATCATAGCATAAAAGTGACAACTTTATAAACGTGAAGGAAGGTTACGAATAAAGAAGTATTTTATATATTGCTTTTCAAGACATCGCGACTTATTATAAAGATATTA
>NZ_JAZVJO010000514.1:0-2411 GCF_059453735.1 Peribacillus sp.
ATAAATGGCAGCCTCTTTTTTGCATTGTATATTCGCAAGAATTCAACCTTTATATTTTCTCTAAAAATCCTTCCCTCAATCTAATAGGAAGTTCAATAATAGTCTCATTTAATATATCAAGCTTAGCCTCCACTCGATGAAGCAGATAGAGGGTGACGATAATTGGGAATCCAACATCACTGATGAACGGAAGAAGATCCTCCATGAATGATCACCACACATTTCTATTAAGTCAAGCAGCCTAAAAGAAGGTATATCGATTAAGCTGCTCGTTTTTTATTTTACTTCATATCCTTTAACGTTTCGCTCAACAAGGTTTGCTGATTTTTTATTGATATAATCTCCAGATGAAGTCAGGAAGATATTTGCCTGAAGAATTTGATCCATAGCTTCATTTACTTTGGTAACATCAACTGGCTCAATAGGCGAATCAATGGAAATTGTGGATGTTTTCCCAAGCTGTGTCGTAAATTGAAGTTCAAGTGTTTTTGCCAACTCGTTCACCTCCTCTCCTTAATCCGTATTCATTAACCCGTAATCAATGCTGTATCTTGTCTCGTTACTTCTGTTACTGGGAACACTTGAAGACTAGCAATCGCCGTTGCTGCTTGGAAAATTTGTTCTGGAGTAGCCTGTGTTTTTACGCTGGAGTATGATTTGCGTTTTACGATGGCCTCTCCTTTTTCATTTAGTCCCGCATCATATCCAATGCGGATTAAGCTTGAATGTAAGATTTCATTTGCCATGTTTTTCACCTCCTTTCACCCTATATATACCAAATTCTAGGTTGAAAGTAGCATCGGTCCAAAATTTATTTATTACACAGAATGAGTTTGTACTATTGGAGGCAATTCACAACATTACATTTACTATTTTTAAGTCAAGAATAAACGGGTATGATTATAAGGAAGACAGATTAACAGATAAAAGTGAGGAGTATATTATGAAAATAGCACTTATTTTAGTTGTTTTTACCCTAGCCGTACTCATTATCGTATGGATTCAAAATCGAAAAACAGTCACTCTCTCGAATATGGATTCCATAAGAAAACCCATTAAAATTGGCCACCGTGGTGCTTCTGGCTATTGTCCTGAAAATACTATGGCCTCTTATCAAAAAGCAATCGATTTAGGCGTTGATTTTATCGAAATAGATATTCACATGTCGAAAGATGGCAAGCTGATCGTTCACCATGATCCACAATTAGATCGGACAACCAATGGCAAGGGATTATTAAAGGATTATACCTCCGAACAATTGATGAAAATGGATGCTGGCAGCTGGTTTAACCCAGATTTTTGTCACGAACGAATCCCTCTGCTAACCGAAGTACTTGATAAGTTTCTACCACAGGCCGGGATATTAATTGAAATTAAACATCCTGAATTAAATCCCGGAATTGAACAGGTTCTTACGACTGTCTTAAAGAGCTACCAATCCGATCACAAGCGTATTATGATTCATTCATTTGATGTAGCTTCGATGAAAAAATGCCATGAACTAATGCCCTCAATTCCTGTTGGGGTGTTAGTTAAAAACAGTCCCTTAGGTATTTCCGATAAATTTCTCCATGAAGTATCTGAATTTGCTGCATTTGTAAATCCAAAACATACGATGATGAGTGCAAAGCTAAAACAAAAGATACATAGGCATGGAATGCGCGCATTTACGTGGACTGTTAATGACAAAAAAAAATTAAAAGCCTTTGAAGCAATTAAGCTTGATGGAATCATTACAGATTTCCCAGACTATCTTTAATTAATGGTCATTTACAGACAAAAAAGACTTATCCTCGTGATAAGTCTTTTTTGTCTGTGCCAAAGTATTAGTAAATTCGGACATCCCTTGGTAGAAGGTGTTTGTATCCATTTAGTAGCATTGAAAAGAACGAATATTACTCGTATCAATTCCGTAATATACCCAGCGGCGCTGTCCAGCACGCCAGCGAAAACCAGCTACAGACCTTCTGCCAATGAAGACTGGGAAAAACCAGAAGGTCCTGCCATTATTAAGCCAGACATACGTATTCCTGAATAAACAACCCTGTAGTGCACCAGCATCTACAGCAAATGCAGACACACCAGGAAAATCAGGAACAAACTGCGGGGGCGGTGCTGAAGGAGGTCCGCCTCCTGGTGCTCCTCCAAACCCTGGCCCGCCTGGCGGTGGTGGTGGTGGGAATGCAGATCCTGGCCCGCCTGGCGGTGGCGGTGGTGGTGAAAATGCAGGTCCTGGCCCGCCGAAACTCCCGCCGCCTGGTGTACCTTGGTAACCAGGTCCGCCTTGCCCTGGACCACCACCTGGTCCACCCGGCATATTTTTTTGTCGTGAATAATCAGTTTCATAATTAGTTCGGTCTGAATCTTGCATTTGATTCATGCTTTGAAAATTCATATCTTGTTTATAGGGA
>NZ_JAZVJO010000515.1:0-3463 GCF_059453735.1 Peribacillus sp.
TCCACCCCTAATAAAAGGTGTAGAACGATTCAAGATGCCCATTTAATGAGTTTTACATTGATCGTATAATCCTTTTTCTTTTAAAACAGAAATCAGTGTTTCACCCATTACTGAAGGAGTTTCTGCTACTTGAATTCCACATTCATTCATGACGCGGATTTTCTCGTCAGCCGTTCCTTTTCCTCCTGAAATAATGGCACCCGCATGTCCCATTCTTTTTCCTGGAGGAGCTGTGCGTCCGCCGCTAAAACCGACAACGGGCTTAGTCATATTCGCCTTTACCCATAGTGCCGCTTCTTCTTCTGCCGTACCGCCAATTTCCCCAATCATAATCACCGCATAGGTTTCTGGATCTTCATTGAAAGCCTTTAGTACATCAATAAAGTTTGTTCCATTCACTGGGTCGCCGCCAATACCTACTGCAGAGGTTTGTCCGAGTCCAGCTTGCGTTAATTGATGAACGGCTTCATACGTAAGTGTACCAGAACGAGATACAACTCCAACATGGCCTTTTGTATGAATGTAACCAGGCATAATTCCAATCTTACATTCATCAGCCGTAATGACTCCTGGACAGTTCGGTCCGATTAGACGAGTCTTCTTGCCTTCTAAATAACGCTTAACCTTCACCATATCAAGAACAGGAATATGTTCAGTAATACAAATAGCCAGGTCCAATTCAGCATCCGCTGCTTCCATAATCGCATCTGCTGCAAATGGTGCAGGTACATAGATGACTGAAGCGGTTGCACCCGTTTCTTTTACAGCTTGTTCAACTGTATTAAAAACCGGAACTCCCTCCACTTCAGTTCCACCTTTTCCTGGTGTTACCCCAGCAACGATTTTCGTGCCGTATTCAAGCATTTGTTTTGTATGAAATAAAGCCGTTGAACCAGTGATTCCCTGAACAATGACTTTGGTATCTTTATTAATAAAAACGCCCATTTTTGGTCCCCCCTGCTATTATCCTACCAGTGCTACGATTTTTTGTGCGCCGTCTGCCATAGATTCAGCAGCGGTTAAATTTAATCCTGAATCTCTTAGAATTTGTTTCCCAAGATCAACATTCGTACCTTCAAGACGAACAACAACTGGCACTTCTAGACCAAGTTGTTTTGCAGCTTCCACAACACCTTCTGCAATAACGTCACATTTCATAATTCCGCCGAAGATATTGACGAAGATACCTTTAACGTTTTTATCGGAAAGAATAATTTTAAATGCTTCCGTTACTTTTTCAGCAGTTGCCCCGCCGCCGACATCAAGGAAATTCGCAGGATCGCCGCTGTAATGTTTGATGATATCCATCGTTGACATAGCTAAGCCGGCACCATTTACCATGCACCCAATATTTCCAGTTAACGAAATATAGCTTAAGTCATATTTCGATGCTTCAATTTCTTTTGGATCCTCTTCATCTAAATCACGGTAGTCCATAATATCTTTATGACGATATAAAGCGTTATCATCAAAGTTCAACTTTGCATCAAGAGCCATTACATTACCGTCACCTGTGACTACAAGCGGATTAATTTCTGCAATTGAGCAGTCTTTTTCGACAAACGCTGTATATAGACTTGTCATGAATTTAACTGTTTTATTGACTAACTCTTTTGGAATATTAATATTAAATGCAAGTCTACGAGCTTGGAAACCTGTTAATCCAACAACTGGATCGATGACTTCTTTGAAAATCTTTTCAGGCGTGTTTTCAGCAACTTCTTCGATTTCCGTTCCGCCTTCTTCAGAGGCCATTAACACAACCCGTGAGGTTTCGCGGTCAAGTACAAGACCGACATAATATTCTTTTTTAATGTCGCAGCCTTCTTCAATGAGTAAGCGCTTCACTTCTTTGCCTTCAGGTCCCGTTTGATGAGTAATCAGAGTTTTACCTAGAATTTCTTCTGCATATGTACGCGCTTCATCTAGATTCTTGGCAACCTTAACGCCGCCCGCTTTACCACGGCCTCCAGCGTGAATTTGAGCCTTAACCACAACAACATCCGTTCCTAGCTCCTTAGCAGCTTCCACAGCTTCTTCCACAGTGAATGCTACTCGGCCATTTGGAACCGATACCCCATATTGTCTGAGGATCTCTTTCCCTTGATACTCATGGATATTCATTGCCCATCCCCCTTTGTTAACTTTCCGAAAATTTAAAAATAATCAATTCTATTTATTCCATTTTACAACAAATCTACCAAACTGACATTTTTTCATTAAAAAACGTTCGTCTGTATTTTAGACTCGATATTATTGTAGGGCATGTGAATTAGAATGTCCACTATTACCCTTAAAATCTATAAAACTTCATATTTTTTCTGGCTTATGATTAAAACTCTCTCTTGTACTAATTTTCAGTTATTATTAATTTAAACTGTTCTCCTGAACCGATATATGAAATAATCGGTAAATCTTCTCGAATAATATTTCCAATTACGTTTACCTTTTCATCCGCCTCAAGCGGCCGTTTGACAATCTGCAGCTCGCCTCGATATCGACCATAAAGCTCATTATCAATCGTAATACTTCCAATTTCTCGATTAATTGTATTTTCCGAAGGCAGTTTTTTTCCATCTTGCTGTGCATAACTTCTTGTTGTTTCTGAACGTATACCATCGCGTGCAGGATCCATCCGATTTTGATGCTTGAGATTTACCAATTCGATACTTTCTTTGCTTTTTGTCGTTATTGTGCATCGAAGCGGAATTTCCCCATTTTGATAGGTTATAAATTGTGATAACGTTTCAGATTTAATGGATGGGTCTCCTAGTAAAATTTTATCTACTGAGCAAAATTTAAGATCCATGTATGCTAAAAACGGAGCTATATTTCGATGATTTTCAAGGGTAGGCAGTCCTTTAAAGAGAGGTCCTCTTAATCGATCATCTCCAGGAATAAAGGCTGTAACAAGGAACCCCCGTTCTTTCAGCCAAGTATTTCGGTGGATGAACCACTCCTTATCCAGACCCGTTTCAGGGCGCGGATAATAATTATGCCATGCCTCCACGCGGTTAAAATCAAGTCCCGTCTCTTGAAGCTGTTTATATAGGTTATCATCAATCGTACTAGCATTAAGAGCAATTTTCATTTGCCTTGACAGCTGAGAAATGATTTCCGGTTCAAACCCATAATCAAGCCGTAAGCCTGTGACTCCCCATTCATTTAAGACAGGCAGCGTTTCTATACTAAGGCCCATATTCTTAATAGAGATGTTAGAAATGTCACAAATTAATTCCATATTGAGCTGGACGGCTTGTTTAGCAAGCTTCTTTAGCGTGCTGACCAATATTTCAGGATTGTCTTCGGGAATATGCAGGGAAGTAAATATGGACTTGAAACCTGTGTCTGACATCTTCTGCAGATAATCTGCCTGTTCTTGTTCGCTTTGTTTTCCAAGGTAAATGGATACGCCTAGCATATTTTTCACCCTTTCTATATTTCTATAATAAGAAAAAGGAAG
>NZ_JAZVJO010000516.1:0-12901 GCF_059453735.1 Peribacillus sp.
GCTTTATTTCATATATGGTAAGATAATCATAACTTGCCATATGAGAGGAGTTTCCCCTTGACAACTGTTTTAATTATTTCAATTCTAATTATTTTTGTTGTTTTATTCTTAGCCGTTATGACAATAAATAAAGGGTATAACTTTAAGCATACGATTGATCCTCTTGACCAAGAAGCAAACTCAAAGCATGATGTGGAAGACCACACAAAAAAATAAAAAAGCAAAGGAGTGCGGAATTATACTATTCCGCACCCCATGACCTTAAAAATGTACTATTAAAAATTCCTTACCACTTAATTGCATTGAATTATTTGGATTAACAAAAAAACTGTAGACAACACTGTCTACAGTCTAAGATATTAAGCGAATACTTGATGAAGATCTTCTTTACTTTGCTTAAGCCAGAAGTTCATCAACTTCTTTGCTCCTTCAAGATCATGCAATTTAGCTTGGCCGCATTGTTTTTCATTAGCAGCTGGAATTTCAGTGATTTGAACAGCATCCTTAAATGTATCTTCTAATACATCAATGATTTCTGTAACAGTCGGCTCACCACTTACTACTAAGTAATAACCAGTTTGACAACCCATCGGTGAAATATCAATAATATCAAAATGATCATATTTTTCCGAGTGCTTACGAATATTAAATGCAAGCAGATGCTCTAATGTATGAATCGTATCAGGCTTCATTGCTTGTTTGTTTGGCTGACAGAAACGGATATCAAATTTATTAACCAATCCGTCTGACCCTACTTTATGCACTCCGCAATGTCTAACATACGGGGCTTTAACGGCATCGTGATCTAATTCAAAGCTTTCAACTGAAGGCATTTTATCACTCCTTAAAAGTCTATATTCTTATTCTACATCTAATTCCGATTTTTTTCATCTATTTAGATTGATTTACCAATAAACTCTCGCTCCATTATATACATTCTTTATGGTATAGTGAGAGAAATAATTACGATTTTTTCAAGAGAGAGATGAGCTGTCATGATAAAAAAAATATTTATGGGTATTATCCGTTTTTACCAAATCGTAATTTCTCCGCTTACACCGCCTACTTGTCGTTTCTATCCAACCTGTTCACATTATGGTCTGGAAGCAATCAATCGTTTCGGTCCCGTTAAAGGAAGTTGGTTGACAATTAAGCGGATTGTTAAATGCCAGCCTTTCCATCCTGGTGGTTTTGACCCTGTCCCAGAGAAAAAGGAAAAACAGATTTAACGGCCCAAAATTACTTCTTGCTTTCAACATTTAAATAAAGTAAAATACAGAAGTCAAATCGTAATCATTTCGTTTAAATTTTAAATCGTAATCAATCCGAATTATCAGGAGTGAAGAATAATGCACAAAAGATTTCTCATGATCGCTCTACTTGCTTTTGCGGTCATTTTAGTTGGTTGTACTAAAGAGGGAGAAAAAAACAGCGATATTGAGGATACCATTCATGTATATACAACAGTCTATCCACTTGCAGATTTCACGAAGAAAATTGGCGGTAAATACGTGGATGTCGATACTGTTTATCCACCAGGTACCGATGAACATTCTTTTGAGCCTTCGCAAAAAGATATTGTGAGCATGGCTGATGCAGATTTGTTCTTCTATATTGGTTATGACCTTGAGGGGTTTGTTACCAAAGCAAAGCCCATCTTAACAAATGAAGGTGTTAAGGTTCTTGCCATTGGAGAATCAATCAACCTCGACGAAAATCACGAAGCAGAGGAAGAAGGCGAAGGACATGATGGACATAATCACGGAAGTGTTAATCCACACCTTTGGTTGAATCCTGTCTATGCCAAAGCGATGGCTGAAAAGGTTAAAGAGGAGCTAATTACAGCGAAACCGGAACAAAAAGAATTTTTTGAAACTCAATATGAACAATTAGCTTCTAAGTTGGACCAGTTAGATCAAGATTTTGCACAAACCATCGACGCAGCATTAACTAAAAAACTAATCGTATCACATGCTGCTTATGGGTATTGGGAGGAACGCTACGGTCTAGAACAAATCAGTATTACTGGTCTGACTGCTTCAGCTGATCCTTCACAAAAAGAACTTGAGAAAATTGTAAAAACGGCTAAAGAGCATCATCTAACATATATTATTTTCGAACAGAATGTCAGCTCCAAGCTAACCGAAATTATTCAAAAGGAGATTGGAGCAAAGGATCTTATGCTTCATAATTTATCGGTTCTTACCGAAAATGATGTAAAAAATAATGAAGATTATTTTAGCTTGATGGAACAAAACCTTGAAACCTTAAAAACAGCCTTACATTAAATTTTGGTAATCCTACTATAAATACTACAGGTTGTAATGGGATTCATCTGCACATTTTAATAAGGTACCACTACAAAAAGGAGTGGATTAAATGCCACATGGTGTGAAGTGTTCGGTTGACAGCTGTCATTTTTGGCGGAACGGAAATCGCTGCTCCGCTGACCATATTAATGTAGTGAGTTACACAGAAGAACGAGCCCGTACCAGCGAAGAAGTGGCCTGCAAAACATTCCGGCCAAGTGAAAATCTTTAAATAAAAAAAAGCGAGGCCCGGCGCCTCGCTTTTTTGTTTGTTCTAAATTTGAAAATCGGTTGAAAATTCCTCACTGTTATTCCATTTATTTTTTAAGAAAAACAGCTCATGTTCCCCTAATTTCGTAATCTCTTTTACGACTAAATCCGGCAGTCCTCGCTCCAATAAAATCTCTGCAATTAAATATTGCTTCTCCATTTAATCATCTCCTCTGCTATTCTTCATTTGATGTAAGCGCTGTCACTATAATATAAAAAAGTAAATGCTGAAAAAAGTAGTAAATGCCTATTTCCCTCATTTATTTTGAAAGCTATATCGTAAAGGCATTCTACTTGTAATTCCTTCCATTTCATCATATCATAATCTGTTTCTTATCTCACCATTAATTTTTATAAATAACAGAAATTTTAAAAAATTGTTAAATGTATGATCCATTTAGCTGTAGATAAAGAAATACAGCTTAAACAGATCATATATATACAACGTATTCCTAGTCCTATTCTTTCGTTCCTGTTTCCCACTATCATTGACCGTTAAATCGTTATCGTGTAAACGCATGGTTATAAATTGACATCCTTTTTACACGCTCCTCATCCACTGCAAAACCGATGCCTGGAGTTGTTGGTATGGTTATCTTCCCGTTATTCACCATGACTTCCGGCTCAATAATATCTTCGGACCAGTACCTCGACGATGGTGCTAAATCACCGGGTATGGTAAATCCAGGTAAGGAAGCAAGCGCCAAATTATGAGCCCGGGAAATACCAAACTCAATCATTCCACCGCACCATACGGGTATTTGTTCTTGAAGACAAAGATTATGAATTTTAACCGCTTGATTCCATCCTCCTACGCGGGACATTTTAATATTTATGATGCCACAGCTGCCAAGCAGCAATGCACTTTTCGCGTCATGGAATGAACAAATACTCTCATCTAAACAAATCGGTGTAGTAAGCTGTTTTTGCAATAGTGCATGTTCCACAATATCGTCATTTCCTAAAGGCTGTTCAATCATCATGAGATTAAACGTATCTAACTTCTTCAAGTGCTCCACATCATCAAGTGTATATGCCGAATTAGCATCTGCCATTAAGCTGATATTCGGATAGGCATTTCGTATTTCCGATAAAAGGGCAATATCGGTATTTCGATGAAGCTTCACTTTATACCGCTCATATCCTTCCGCTTTCACATCCTCAATTTGCTGAAGGGCTGTTTGGATATCAGGTGCCGCAATGACAACACCTGCTGCTGCTTCTTGCCTTACTCCCCCAAACAGTTTACCAAGATAAACTCCTTGTTGTTTCGCATATAAATCCCATAATGCTTGTTCAAGTCCAGACTTAGCCATAGCATTCCGTCTAATTCCACTCCACAGATTTTCAAGTTCGGCGGGATGATGAATCGGTATAGTTAATAAACTTGGGATCAAGAAATCTTCCAGCATGTGTTTACAGGTTTGAACCGTTTCCTCTGTATACCAAGGGCTTGAAAAAGGCACCGCTTCCCCGTAACCAATGTTTCCATCTTGATCTATGACTTTAATAACAATAACTTCTCTTATCGTGACAGTTTCTAAATGAGTCGTAAATGGTGACTTTAGTGGAGCAGAAATAATAGATAGGGTTACCGAATGTATTTTCATAGACGGCTTCCCAGTTCTTTTAGTTTTCTTCTCAGCAGCTTATTAGCGGCATTTCGAGGTAGTTCTTCGCAAAAGTAAATGTGCTTCGGCACTTTATATGCAGCTAGGTTTTCTTTTACATACATAAGTAATTCTTCTTCCGTTACCACATGATTCTTATTGGGCACAACAAACGCAATCGGAACCTGTCCCCATTTTTCATCCTCTATAGATGTTACACCAGACTCAAACACAGCAGGATGTTTACTAATCACTGCTTCTATCTCGGCTGGATAGACATTCTCGCCGCCCGATATCAACAAATCAGAACGTCGATCCATAACAAAGAGAAACCCTTCGCTATCGAGATAACCAATATCTCCTGTGTACAACCATCCATCCTTAATTGCTTTCTCTGTTGCTTCCTTTTGATTTAAATAGCCAGATGTGACATTTGGACCTGTAACCACTATTTCACCATGTTCATTTGGACCTGCTTCGTGTCCATCAATCTCAATTCGAAGTTGAGAAGGAAATAACGCCTTTCCAGCTGAACCAAGCTTCTCCAAGCTGTCTTCAGGGGACAACGTCACAATTTGTGAAGCCGTTTCCGTCATCCCGTAAGTTTGATACACAGGAATTTTTTTAGCCTTACATTCTTCCAATAAATACTTTGGAGCAGGGCCTCCACCAAGGAGCATACAACGGAACGATTCCGGATATCCTTCATTGCCAAGATCCTGAATCATCCGGTTCAGCATCGTGGTAACTACGGAAATAATGGTAATTCCCTTTTCCTGAATCATTTTGTTTGCTTCAAGTGCGCTGAATTTCTCTGCTAGGACAACCTTCATCCCGTATATCATGTTTCGCATCAAGATGGAAAGACCGCTGATATGGAAAATGGGAACTCCGCAATACCAACAATCTTTTTCAGTTAGTCCCAAATTCAAAACAGAACCTATAGCACTCCACCAATGATTGCCGAAAGTCTGGATAACCCCTTTTGGGTTTCCTGTTGTCCCAGAGGTATACATGATTGTTGCTGTTTCATCCATAACAAACTCACTGACAATCCGGGCTTGGTTATCTTCAGTCACTTGCTGAACAACCTCTATACTCACTATTTTAAGTAATGGAAGCTGACTTTGAACTTGATTCCCCTTTTCACTAAAGACATCATCAAAAATAAGCTGGTCTGCTTGACTATCCTTCACCTGCCAAGTCAGTTCGTTTGCAGTTAGACGATGATTCAGCATGACAATACGTACACCTAAATAAAAAAGCCCGTGAATTAATGCCACACTTCTACTATCATTTCGTATTAAAAGGGCACATGTATCCCCCTGCTGTAAACCTAACGCAGCCGCTTTCCTTGCTGTGCTTTCTGCTAATCTGTCTAGTTCTAGAAAGGTGTAAACTTTTTCATCACACTCTATAGCAGGTCGATTTGGGGTCAACTGAGCACGTTTCTTCAGCCAATTCGGCATTTTTTCAACTTTTGTAGTCATTTTTCTAACTCCTTATACGAAAACAGCTCGACGAGTTACCCCGCCAAGCTGTTTCATGATTGTCTCTATTATGGGAAACGCGGGAATTGACCAAAGTCTGGATCACGTTTTTCTTTAAACGCATCGCGTCCTTCTTTTGCTTCTTCTGTTGTGTAATATAAAAGGGTTGCATCTCCAGCTAATTGCTGAATACCTGCAAGTCCATCTGAATCAGCATTGAAAGATGCTTTTAAGAAACGTAAAGCCATTGGACTATTTCGAAGCATTTCTTTACACCATTGAACTGTTTCTTCTTCAAGCTGTTCTAATGGTACAACCGTGTTAACTAGTCCCATATCTAATGCTTCTTGTGCATTATATTGACGACATAAATACCAAATTTCGCGTGCTTTTTTATGGCCGACGATACGGGCTAAATAACCTGCACCATATCCCCCATCAAAGCTTCCTACCTTAGGACCCGTTTGTCCGAATACAGCATTATCAGCTGCAATCGTTAAATCACAAACGATATGAAGTACATGTCCTCCTCCGATTGCATAGCCGGCTACCATGGCTACTACGGGTTTAGGAATGACACGGATTAAGCGTTGAAGATCTAGAACGTTTAAGCGCGGTATATTATCCTCGCCAACATAACCGCCATTACCACGGACTTTTTGGTCTCCGCCTGAACAAAATGCTTTTCCACCTTCACCAGTTAGAATAATCGCACCAATTTCAGAATCATCACGCGCACGTGAAAACGCATCGATTAATTCAGTAGTCGTTTTCGGACGAAATGCATTATGTACGTGAGGACGATTAATAGAAATCTTTGCAATCCCATTATAAGCTGTGTAGAGAATATCTTCATACTCTCGTTTAGTTTCCCACTCAATTGTCATATTTTGCTCCTCCTTATTGTTTAGCTAAAAACTCATATACTATTTTACCAAACATTCTCTCATTCTCCGAGTGAATAGCATGTCCAACATCATTAATTATTTTCCAATCGCAATTTTTGATAAACCTGCTCATCTTTTCTGCAATTTCACAGAACTTAAAATCAAGCTCCCCTGTCAACAACAGCGTTGGAAAAGGCAGCGTTTCAAGACTGTTCCAACACGAAGGCTGAGCGCCTGTACCCATCCCGATTAAACTGTTGGCAAGTCCCATTTCATCATTATCCAGTCTTTGTTTACGGATTACCGCCTGCTTTTCAGCAGGAAGCCTTTTTTGCGAAGAAAACAAAGGAATGCTCTCCCACTTATTCACAAAGGATTCAATCCCATTCGTCCTTATTTCATGCGCAAGTTGGTGATCCTGATTCATTCTCTTCTTTCTTGCCTCGTCCTCTTCAAGTCCTGGCGAGGAACTTTCAAGAATTAACGACTGGATACATTCAGGGTAAAGAACGGCAAAGTTCAGTGCCAACCTTCCCCCCATAGAATAACCTAATACATGGATTTTACTAATGGCCAGGTGATCAACTATCGCTTTTATATCCGCAGCAGCTGATTCCATTCTATAGGGTGAAATTTCTTCGGGAGCGCTTGTTTTCCCATGACCAACGATATCAATCATGATCAATTGAACTTGTTCACTAAGCATTGGGATAAGAAAGTCCCAAGTATGAAGATTGCCCGTAAATCCATGCAGCAATAGAAGCTGTTTTCCACCAGATACACCTGCTGTTTCTACATGATATTCTACACCATTTGTGACAAAATTCATGGTATTTCCTTATCCAGTACAACATTCATTTCCCGGGAAACATAATTCCATAATTCTCGATGTTTTAAGACATTTTCTTCTCTAATTGTCGGGACTTCAATGACCTTTAAACCGGGAACAGTAAAGGATTTTGTGAAATTCTCTTGGAAATCGTCCCAATTCTGTACTTTATGGTAGTTACCTCCGTAAAGCTTTACGGCAAGTTCAAAGTCAAGACCATGTGGGGTACCAAAAAGCACTTCGAAATATGTTTCTTCAGACGATTGAGGTAAAAAGGAGAAAATTCCTCCGCCATCATTATTAACAAGCAGAATGGGCAGGTTCTGCTTTTGCAGTTTAGCTGCTAGTAACCCATTCATGTCATGGAAAAAGCTTAAATCTCCAATAACTAGGACCGTATTTTCCTTCACAGTGCTTACACCAAGAGCCGTTGAGACAACTCCATCAATCCCATTGGCACCGCGGTTGGCATACGTACGAATCGACTTATTATTCGTAAAGAAGAATGTATCCAAATCTCTAATAGGCATACTATTTCCGACGAATAAATGAGAGTTTTCAGGCAGTAAGTCACTTAAAAGAGAAAACAACTTCCCTTCATCCAGTTCAGCTCCATCTCGAATACTGCTTAATGCCTGCTTGGCTGCATCATTAACAGCTATCCATTGAGACAGCCAAGCTGAATTCTGACCTTCCTGAATCCTTGCTGTCATCCCCTGACAAAATACTGCTTCGTCTGACTGAATCATATTTGTAGCAAGGCCTGCAGGTTCTCTCCATCCTCCACCTCCATCCACGACCATATGAACAGCTTGACGCTGCTTTTTCATATATAGTAAAAGCGGCTTCGAAACTGGCATCGCTCCGAATCTTAAAATGAGATCTGGACTGAAGGCTGCACACGCCCGTTCATTACGTAAAATGGTATCATAGCAATCAATAATATTCACAGCGCTTTGTCCGCTCCGAAGTTGTGACAGTGGATCAGCAAGAATCGGCACATTCCATTTATCAGCTAACTGAATGATTGCTTCTCTGCTTTCAGTGGTTTGCAGCTCTCCACAGACAATCATAGCAGCTTTTGACTGGCTGAGAAGGCTTGCAAGATTATCCATTTGCTTAAGCAAAAGGGATAATTCACCCACTTCCACTTGTACAGTTGCCTCTCTTTGACCTCTGTAAGATTGTACATCCTGCATAGCAGGCACGAGCGGCTCTCTAAGAGGAAAGTTAACATGTACGGGTCCGCTTGGTTGTTTAACTGCTGTAGCCGCTGCTCTCGCAGATATGGTGCGGGCATAACGGACCATCACATCTGTATTTTCTGGAATAGCCATTTCAGCAAACCACTTTACGTGTTTACCATACATCTGCATTTGATCAATAGTTTGCGGAGCACCTACATCACGGAGCTCATGCGGACGATCAGCCGTTAAAACGATGAGCGGTATTCTCGCATAAAAGGCTTCTACTATAGCCGGATAAAAATTGGCTGTAGCTGTACCAGACGTACACAACATAGCAACAGGTTCATGTAACGCTTTGGCTAAGCCAAGAGCAAAAAAACCTGCTGAACGTTCATCAATATTTATATGAATGGTAATGTCAGGGTGCTCCGCTAACAAAAGAGCCAGGGGCGTTGATCTCGAACCTGGACTTATCACGGCATGTTTAACCTGATTCCGAGCAAGTTCATCAATAAATGAAGCTGCGTATGCGGTTAATGAATCTTGCTCATTCATTTAGCGTTCCTCCTAAAGCACTTAGCATTGGATTAAATTTAATGGATGTTTCCCGATACTCACTCTCCGGGATTGAATCTGCCACAACCCCGCATCCGGCAAATAAGGATGCTTCATTGCCTTGAAGAAGACCGGAACGAATTCCAACGGCAAATTCTCCATTTCCATAGGAATCGATCCAACCAATTGGTCCTGCATAAAACCCGCGTTCCAGCTCTTCTATCTCACGAATACGGTTGACCGCCTCTACTTTTGGCAGTCCGCCCATAGCAGGTGTAGGATGCAATTTATCTACTACCTGAAACATAGAAACATCACGGGCGCATGTCCCTCTCACAGGAGTGTATAAATGCTGAATATGTCTATTTTTCATCAATTCTGGTGCTCGAGGAACCATTAATCTTTCACACACAGTTTCTAATGCACCTGTGATCATTGAAACCACATATTGATGTTCCATTAGGTTTTTTTCATCATGTAATAATTCATTTCCAAGAAGCGTATCCTCTTCCTCTGTCTTACCGCGGGCAATTGAACCTGCTAAACACGCCGAAAGCATTACACTGTCTTGCTTTTTAACAAGTCTTTCTGGCGTGGCTCCAATAAAACAATCACCCTCAGACTCTAAACTGAAGATATAGCTTTTTGGCTGTTCTATCTGCATTTGATTTAATATAGTTTCAGACAGAATACGTTCTGTACACGTTACTCGTAATTCTCTTGCGAGGACAACCTTCTCCATATCCGTATCTTTTAATTCTTGAACGACCTGAGCTACGGTATCCTTCCAAGCTTCTGGATGAATTTCCTTTTGGCTTTGGACCTTGTTTTCTGGCATAGAATCGATATTTTTTCTGTTTACCAACTTATCCCATTCATTTATCTGTTCAATCAGCATTTCTCCCTTAACGCCAGGAGTGCAGAGTGTGTTGGTCGTAACATATGCTTGCCCCTTCACAACGGATAGCATGAGGGAGGGAATGTAAAAAAGATTATCTCCAAAATGTTCCCATAAACGAGAGTCACTTTTGTTAGGATCAAAAGAAAAGCCTCCAAATAGCAAGGGCCCTGTCGCTATTATATCGGTTACTCCTGTAATAACAGCAGTATTCCGGATGGTAGACCAGTTAGCTTCCATACTGTTGAAACGATTCGAATCAGCAGGTACTTGGAGTTTCAGAGCTTTACCTAAACCAGCAATGACGATTTCTTTCTCAGGGTCCTGCCAAAAAAGGCGTTCCCCTTCAAAGCGTTCTCTTCCAGCTCGATAAAATGAAAGGGGGTCAATATAATCGATTTTTTTTACTTCACTGAACAGGACAACTGTTTGGAGCAAATTTGCTTGATCCAAAGCCTGCTTTAGTCCTATAAATCGTTCAGTTTTATATGAAATAGACAAAAAAATCCCCCCGTAAATAAAAGTTCAAACCTCTTTAAAGATACACCTCTGCCAGAGTTAATGTCAATGATTCCAGCCAGGGATAACAATTTTCTTCCTTATTATATAAAACTCTAACTAAGCAATAAGTTCCATATGAAAAAGACATTGACACTGCCTCAATCTTTTTCTACACTTAGTCTGTATGATTACGTCATTTTCAGCCAATTTTTACTTATAGAGGAGAGACATAATGGATTCACAAGATTATTTAAATTCAGAATCGCTTCCAAGTAAGCGACACTGGAAAATTTGGTGGGAGTTAATTAGACCCCATACGTTAACAGCCGGTTTCATTCCTGTATTAATGGGGACCGCACTTGCACTCCTTACAGACTCAGTAAATATTTTATTATTTCTGGCCATGCTTTTTGCCAGCTTGCTCATTCAAGCAGCTACCAATCTATTCAATGAGTATTACGATTTCAAACGAGGTCTGGATACCGCAGAATCAGTTGGAATCGGCGGCGGCATTGTTCGTCACGGTATGACGCCAAAGCTGATTATGAAGCTGGCACTTGCTATGTATACTATTTCATTGCTGCTTGGCATTTATATTTGTGCCGCATCTTCTTGGTGGCTTGCAGCAGTTGGTCTTGTCTGCATGCTGGTCGGCTATCTATACACTGGGGGACCATTCCCAATCTCTTGGACACCATTTGGCGAACTTGCTTCTGGGTTCTTTATGGGATTCTTGATTATTCTCATTGCCTATTATATTCAAACTGGTCATGTCTCAAGCCTAGCGGTATTGGTCGCTGTTCCAAGCGGTATATTAGTAGGACTAATTAATATGGCCAATAATATTCGTGATCATGATGGTGATAAACGGAGCGGACGTAGAACCCTTCCAATTTTACTTGGACAAAAGAAAGCCATTATCTTTATGGGAATTATGTACGCCGTAGCCTATCTATGGGTGATTGGATTAGTTGTTACAAGTACCGTATCTCCATGGCTCTTACTCGCTTTATTAAGTATACCAAAGGCCGTACAAGCAACAAAAAGTTTTGTTGGTAAAACGAAGCCTATCGAAATGATGCCTGCCATGAAAGCTGCCGGAGTGACAAATACCCTATTCGGTTTCCTTTTATCAATTGGCTTATTTATCAGCTACTTTATCTAACTCTTTACCCGTGTATCCTGCACGGGTATTTTTTTTTCAAATTCATCTCTTGTTTCCCGCACCGATAAATCGGGTAATGTACCTTTATAACAAGTCGTAAACGATACATTAAACTCGAGGAGTGATGGCGATGGCTACGAAAAAACAATTAGACCATTTAAAAGATATACTGTTGACTGAGCAGGAACAAATCTCTGATCGAATTCAAGAAGATAAAGAAACCGTAATTGAAAAAAGTGAAAGAGACGCCTCTGCGGAATTATCCGCCTATGATAACCATCCAGGTGACTTAGGCACAGAGCTATTTGAAAAAGAAAGAGATATGGCCCTTACTAATCATGCTGAAGGCGAAAGCGAAAAAATAAATGCAGCCTTAAAAGCCATAGAAGACGGCAGTTACGGTACGTGTAAAACATGTGAAGAAGATATTCCATACGCACGACTCGAAGCTGTACCAACCACTCTCTACTGCGTTGAACATACACCGAAACAACAAACAGTAAGAGACAGACCTGTGGAAGAAGAAATATTGATTCCTTCTCAAGGTGATCATTTTGAAAACAGACGAGCAGACGATATTAATGATAAAGAAGACAGTTTTGCTGAAGTTGCTCGTTTTGGAACATCAGAAACGCCTTCTGACTTTACCAAGGATACAGCAAACTATGACGAGCTCTATGAAACAGAAGATGAAACCGATGGCTTTCCTGAAAAATACGAAGGGTATCTCGGTAATGACATCGAAGGAAAAAACCGCAAAGCCTACCCTACTAAACACCAAGAACACGAAGAAGAAATATTAGATATAGAAAATAAGGAATCCAAGCTAGGTGACATCCCCTACAAAGAAAAAGACAGTTATATAGATAAAAAGTAATAATTAAAATCCCCTAGCTGCACAGGGGATTTTTCTCTTTCTAAGGAAGTCTTATAAGGATGACGAGAGTAAGAAATAAGTTAAATTCATGTTTTAAATAATCTTTGATAACATCGCTTATAAATAAACATAAAAAAAAGATGTACACAATGTGTATACATCTTTTAATATGACCCCTACGGGATTCGAACCCGTGTTACCGCCGTGAAAGGGCGGTGTCTTAACCGCTTGACCAAGGGGCCTACTGGCGGAGAAGGAGGGATTTGAACCCTCGCGCCGCTTACGCGACCTACACCCTTAGCAGGGGCGCCTCTTCAGCCTCT
>NZ_JAZVJO010000517.1:0-10362 GCF_059453735.1 Peribacillus sp.
GGCAGCCCCAATTTAGCGGCTAAAACAGCTGAGTCGGTAGACGACCCAAGAATATAAATAGGGATATTCGTTCCAACACCAGGATAAGCTTTTACATAGCTTTGATCTTCTTCAGGTCCAAAGTAAGTCAGCAGAGATTGAACATCGTGCGGGAATGTGTAGACAGAATCCTTATCAGATCGTCTTAACGCACTCGCTGTCATCATGTCTGTTCCAGGAGCTCTTCCAAGTCCTAAATCCACACGATTTGGATAGATGGTCGCCATTGTTCCAAATTGTTCTGCCACGACTAACGGTGAATGATTAGGCAGCATAATCCCACCTGATCCTACTTTTATATGATCTGTATGTTCTAGAATATGTTTAATTAAAATTGCTGTCGCAGAGCTGACCATTGTCGGCGTATTATGATGCTCGGCAACCCAATATCGAGTATAGCCCATTTTTTCGGTCGCTTGCGCCAAGTCAACCATCGAATTAATGGCTTCTTTAGCATCCTGACCTTCTCTAATCGGTGCTAAGTTTAAAACAGAAACAGGGATTTGTATAGTTGACATGTTTGATGTATCCTCTCCTCGTTAAGTTACCCTCATACTAACAAAAAGTAACCAATAAACAAACTTTATTGCTTGACCATTCACTTAGAAAAGCTGTTGGAACTTATATAAATTATTTTTTTGTTACTATTTAGCTCATAGGTCTCAGCAATTGTTGAAGATGAAAATATAATTTAATACTCCCCATCTAGTTCATCCTTTACTTTCTCTGTTACGTTTAATCCACTTCTATTATGTTCGTTTTCTAGTTCAATCCCATTAGGAAGCAATTCTTCTTTATCCCCAATCTATCCATTCACCATACATGTTGATCCATTTCTTCAATTCTCTTATTAACTCAATCTTAGGAATGTCCTCTATATCAAGGTTTCTAGTTCACATATACATTCCATATGAAGACGCCTCCATGTCTATAAGGTACAAGTATTATCTTCATATCTTGCCCGTTCCCCAAGAGCGTCTTGCTTTACAGCAACGAATTATGCTCTAACGATCTATAAAAAAATGCCCCAAACCCTTAAAAGGATTTGAAGCATTTTTCTGGTTCGAACTTAATGTTCTGAACACTTGGATGTCCCAGGAGAGATTCGAACTCCCGACCCACGCCTTAGAAGGGCGTTGCTCTATCCAGCTGAGCTACTGGGACATTATGATATTTTTGGCGGTTCGTTATGTAATTCCTTACATTGTACTCTCCGTCAGGACATTTATTATTATAGTACGATATCGACATAAAGTCAACACTTTTTCTCACTCTTTTTTAGAAGAGAGAGGAGAAGTTATTTCCACTTCTCCATTATACATAAATTCAGCCCAAATTGTAAGCCCTATTTAAATCTTTTACTTCTGCTCCTTCGTGGTCATAAAACGTTACGGCAGCTTCTTTGTCAATGACTTCAACAATCGCATAGGTTTTTTCTTCTCTTCCTCGCGGCAAACGAATACTCCCTGGATTAATATAGAGCCGACCGTCAATAAGTTCAGATCCCGCTTGGTGAGAATGACCGAAACAGATGATAGACGCATCCTCTTCCTCCGCTTTATAGGATATATTCATTAACGTCATTTTAATATTATATAAGTGACCGTGAGTAACTAAAAAACGAGTTCCTTCTATCTCTTCAACAACAGCATCTGGGTATCCTGTATCGTAATCACAATTACCACGGACACCGATGAAATCAGTCATAACTGGACTCTCTTGCTGCAGTTCTGAATCTCCACAATGTATCATTGCGTCTACGTCTTTCTGATGACGATTTTTTATGGCTTGTACCTCTTCCGTAAGACCATGACTGTCACTGATGATCAAGGTTTTCATCTGCTGCTCCCTTCTCTCGTTAAAAATAAATCAAGCCCTTTTTCCAGCTCTTTCAACGCATTTGCCCGGTGACTAATCGCATTTTTCTCTGCTGATTCAAGTTCAGCCATTGTTTTCCCTTTTTCCGGGACATAAAATACAGGATCATATCCGAAACCATTTGTACCAGCGGGTGATTCAGCAATACGGCCTTCCACATAACCAGAAACAGTAATCGTTTCCTGATTTGGCGATGCTAATGCAAGTACGCAATAAAAACGAGCCGTTCTTTTTTCAGCAGGAATATCTTTTAATTCCTCCAGTAGTTTTTGTGTATTGGCTTCGTCATTTTTATCTTCACCTGCATATCGAGCCGAGTAAACACCAGGACGGCCATCTAATGCATCCACAACCAAACCAGAATCATCTGCCATGACAACTTGATTTAATTCTTTTGCAATTGTTTCTGCTTTTAAAATAGCATTTTCAGCAAAGGTCGTTCCTGTTTCTTCCACGTCTGTCGCGTTTTCATAATCAAGAAGCGTATGAATTTCATACCCTCTAGGTGAAAATAAACTTTCAAATTCCTTTGCTTTTCCTTTATTTTTCGTTGCAATCAGAACATTTTTCATCGTTACACTCTCCTGAATAGCTGCATAGTTTGTTTCTTTAGTCTACCACAATCAGGATATTTGCCCAAAAGAAATAGGAGCCGCTTTTCGCGTGCCCCCGAATAATCAGTATTAGAAACTACCCGTATTAACCTTTGCCGGCCGGCTTACTGGTTCCGAAAGCGGCTTGCCATCTTCTTTCAATAAATCAGCATTTCCATCCACTTTCAGCTCTACACGTTCAATACCCTTCTGTTCTGTTAATGAGAGAACAAGTGCATCAAGTACTTGCTGGGAAACCTTTTTCTCTTTAAAACTATTTAGAATCGATTCATTGAAATTCAAGGTAACCATGCCATCCGCTAATTGAGGCTCATCCAACAGTTCTACATCAGACATCACAATTGATTGTAAACCGGAGAAATGTGATGGTCCTTTAGCTAGTTCCTGCACAACCGCTGTCACGTTATCCACATCGGTCTCGTTCACCCGCTTGGTTATAGGCACATAATAATAATTGCCTTCCTCTCCGCCGATATAATAAACCGTTAATGCTTTCGATTGACTTATATCATTAACGCCGCTTGTATCTAAATTAATGCCGCTTGCCCGAGACAGACCTTCCTGCACTGGTGTACCGTTAACCGGCATCTGCTTCAGTTCTGTACCATTCAACTTAAGCTTGACTGTCTGCACTGAATCAAACTGTGTCAACGTCCAAGTCACAGCCTGCAGAATTTTCAGCTCATCTTCTTTCTTGTAATTCTTAAACTCTTTTGAAAAATCAACCACCGCTGTCCCATCTTTAATATCCACACTTACCTGAGTACCCGCTGGCAGAACCGCTCTAAAACCAGAAGGAAGGACATTCGATACCGGGCCATCCTCCACCAGATATTCCAGCGACTGCTTAGCAACACCTCCGCCTTGTGTAGATGGCAGTGCCAATGTTTGCGGAACCACATATCCGCTGCTATCAATTAAATACAATTCTGTCTTTACACTTGCTTCCTCAGTTTCCTTGTTCACATCAACCTTCGTTTCAGTTAGGTCTCCCTCCAATTTAGAAGGACTATCGACAAGTGATACATCCGGCGGATCGATTTTATTTTTTTCCTCGCCGGTAAACAAGCCACAGCCTGATAAAAGAACAGCAGAGGCCAGAATGGTCGTGGCAACTGTTGCCTTTGTTACATTGGACATATATATCCCTCCCAGGACGGTTTGTACTACTATTTATACGAGCCCTGGGAAGTTTTAGACCGAAATCTTTTTATTTTATAAAAAAACTCCCATCATGGGAGCCTTAGTCGAGCTTAATTGTTTGTACCATACCAACCTGTTCACCAATCCAGGAACGGGCAATATCCTGAAAAATATCCTTGGATCCTGTGGTGAAAAATTGATGCTTCGGTTCCTCTGATGAGACATTCATCAGCCCTTTATGTTCAAGAATAACACTTGCTTCACGGGCCGTTTCATCTCCTGAAGAAATCACTTGGACTCCTTTACCCATGTACTCTCTAATTACTGGACCAAGCAAAGGGTAATGTGTACAGCCAAGTATCAGTGTATCAATACCCGTACGTTTCATCGGCTTTAGCGTTTCGGCAATAACCTTTTCCACGATCCTGCCTTCAAATTCTCCACTCTCAACAATCGGCACGAATTTCGGGCAGGCCAAACTATCAACGTTTACCTTTTTATTAATGGAAAGAAGCGCCTGATTATAGGCCTCACTCTTAACCGTTCCTTCGGTGCCAATAACACCTATATGTAGATTGGTAGAGACCTTCAAGGCAGCACGTGCACCAGGATTAATGACGCCGATTACAGGAATAGACAGTTCCGCGTTAATCTCATCAAGCGCTGCTGCTGTTGCCGTATTACAGGCGATAATCAGCATTTTAATTTGTCGTTTTAATAGGAAACGAGTTAGTTCCCATGTGAAGTCTTTCACTTCTTCCTTCGTTCTCGGTCCGTAGGGACATCTTGCTGTATCACCAACATACATTATATGTTCATTAGGAAGTTGACGCATCACTTCTTTTGCAACCGTCAATCCGCCAACCCCCGAATCAATAATTCCGATTGGTCGTTTCAATTATATCGCCTCAATCTTCTCGCATTTCTTGATGTAGTTTAGTTAGATTCTTAGTGAGGGAAGCTATGTCTGTATCTGAAAAATCGCTTAAAATATCCTGCAAATAAAGCTGCCGTTTCTTAATTACTTCGTCAATGATCCGTTCACCTTCCGAAAGAAGGTTAATGCGAACAACTCGGCGATCTTTATCATCTTTCACCCGGCTTACTAGTTCATTCTTTTCCATACGGTCGATTAAATCCGTCGTCGTACTGAATGCTAAAAACATTTTTGAAGAAAGTTCACCTATCGTCATATCGCCTTCTTCAAAAAGCCATTGCAATGCGACAAACTGCGGGGGGGTAATTTTATAGACATTCAATATTTCCCGGCCCTTTTGTTTAATCAGACTGGAAATATACCGTAATTCCTTCTCGATTTTTGCAACTTGATCCAATTTTAATTCAGTCATTCATGTTTCTCCCCCTAAAACTTCCTGCTCTTTATTGTCTCTGAAAATCAAAAAAAATTCAAGGTTGATGTTATAAGTTAAATTATGCTAAAAAAAGCACCAGAGACAGCAGCCGAAAGGGTCTCTCGATCTGGCTATCTTTGATGCATAGTAATCAGGGAAAATCTATTATTCTGCCATAAGCCTTCTCTTCTACTGCTCGTTGAACTGAAAGTTAAACAATCTATAATTTAAGTTCTCCCATGCGTAGAAGTTCGATAACTGCTTGTGAACGGCCTTTTACTCCAAGCTTTTGCATCGCATTTGAAATATGATTTCGAACTGTTTTTTCGCTGATAAACAATTCGCCTGCGATTTCTTTCGTTGTTTTGTCCTGAACTAATAATTCGAATACTTCTTTTTCTCTTTTGGTGAGAAGTGGCTTATGAGTGAACTCGTTGTCTTTCAAGTATGGTAACCCTCCCTGCCTTCACCAGCATAAAACCCGGAGTGGGTGTCTATTTAGTCAAGATATAGTATGTCAGGGAGGAGAAGGAAGTGACTGCTATATATGGGATTATGTGCTTTAAATAACGAGCAGCCGCTTTTATTTTCTTACTGGATTTTGCTTATCCATTAATTGTTTCATTTCTTCTGTCCATGCTAAAGGCTTACCTGTCGCTTTATTGATTTGGACGACCGTGCCCCTTCCCGTCAAACAGATTGATCCATCTTCTTTTTTACCCAAATAATGAATATCAGCGGATGAGTTGCCAATCTTGGCGGCCTTAACCTGAATACGCACTTTATCATTAAAGAACATTTGCTGCAGAAAATCACATTGCAAATCAGCAACTACCGGTATCGCTCCACTCTCATCATGGACCCAATCCTGCATAAATCCTAGACTTTTAAAGTATTCAATTCTCGCTTCTTCGAAATATGTGAAAGGTACCGTATTATTCAGATGTCCGAACATATCCGTTTCTGAAAATCGAACTTTCACTTCATGTGTAAAAGTAAAAGAAGCAGCCCACTCCTCCATGTTTTCGATATATGAAATTCTACTCATTATGACAACCCCTTTTTCCGAATAAAATGAATGGTTATTCATTCATTTTATTCGAAAAGGAACATAAAGGAAAGACTTTTGGTAAGAAAAACCACTAAGAGATCTAAACGAAGGCTGTATCTCTTAATTTCTTCTTTACAGCTCCTATTGGAAGACTAGTTTCATACTCTTGAAGCCATCATTCGGCCCATTCTGTGATACATTCGGCCCTAATCGCACTTCATTCGGCCCATTTCTACATTTATTCGGCCCAAAATCAACTTGATTCGACCCTCAGTAAATTTTTAAAAGAAAAAAAGCTGTCGATTTCTCGACAGCCAGTTTTTCTTTATACTTGATCGCTTCCGAAGAAGTTACGGAACATTTGGATAGATGTATCACGGTTTAATGATGCAATTGATGTGGTCAATGGAATGCCTTTTGGACAAGACTGCACACAGTTTTGTGAATTACCGCAATTGGCTAGTCCTCCGTCTCCCATAATTGTATTTAAGCGTTCTGCTTTATTCATTGCACCTGTTGGATGATTGTTAAATAAACGCACCTGTGAAAGTGCTTGTGGCCCAATGAAATCGGACTTATCGTTCACATTCGGGCAGGCTTCTAAACAAACACCACATGTCATACATTTCGATAATTCATATGCCCATTGGCGTTTCTTTTCTGGCATACGCGGACCAGGTCCGAGGTTATATGTGCCATCGATTGGAATCCATGCTTTTACTTTTTTCAAGGTATCAAACATCCGACTACGGTCAACCTGAAGGTCGCGGACGATAGGGAATGTGCGCATTGGTTCTAAACGTATTGGCTGTTCAAGTTGATCGATAAGTGCTGTACAAGATTGGCGCGGTTTACCGTTGATTACCATTGAACATGCTCCGCAGACCTCTTCTAGACAGTTCATATCCCAAGAAATTGGAGCTGTTTTTTTACCCTCAATTGTAACCGGGTTCCGTCTGATTTCCATCAGTGCAGATATAACATTCATATTCGGACGATAGTCCAAATCGAATTTCTCCGTGTAAGGGGCTGAATCCGGTGTATCTTGTCGAACGACTTCAAAACGAATTTTTTTTGTCTCAGCCATTACTTACTCCCCCTTTTTTAATGTTTTGTTGTATAGTCACGTTTCCGTGGTTCTATTAGAGATACATCAATATCTTCATAATGGAAGGCAGGGGCTGTTTTTGGACCAGTGAAGTTAGCCATTGTTGTTTTCATAAACTCTTCATCATTACGTTCTGGGAAGTCTGGCTTATAATGTGCTCCACGGCTTTCATCACGATTTAAAGCACCAATCGTAATAACACGTGCCAGCTGCATCATGTTTTTCAATTGTCTGGTGAAGGTTGCCCCTTGATTACTCCATTTTGCCGTATCATTGATATTGATATTTTCGTAACGTTGTAACATCTCTTGAATTCTTTCATCTGTTTCCTTAAGCTTATCGTTGTAACGGACAACGGTTACATGCTGTGTCATCATTTCCCCTAGTTCTTTATGAAGGACATATGCATTTTCTGTTCCATTTAAGGACATGATGTTATTCCATTTTTCCTGTTGTTCTTTAACCGCATCCGTAAACACTGTAGGTGAAACGGAATCAGCACCTTTTTCAAGACCTTGGATATATTTAACTGCATTTGGACCTGCCACACTGCCTCCATAAATAGCAGATAATAGTGAGTTCGCTCCTAGACGGTTTCCGCCATGCTGTGAATAATCACATTCCCCTGCTGCAAATAAACCTTGGATGTTCGTCATTTGATCATAATCTACCCATAATCCACCCATTGAATAGTGAACAGCTGGGAAAATTTTCATTGGAACTTTTCTTGGATCCTCACCCATGAATTTTTCATAGATTTCTATAATTCCACCAAGTTTAATATCCAGCTCTTTCGGATCTTTATGCGAAAGATCAAGGTATACCATGTTTTCCCCATTGATCCCAAGCTTCTGGTTCATACATACGTCAAAGATTTCACGTGTTGCAATATCACGTGGTACTAGATTTCCGTATGCAGGGTATTTTTCTTCTAGGAAGTACCATGGTTTCCCGTCTTTATATGTCCAGATCCGTCCGCCCTCACCACGAGCTGATTCGCTCATGAGACGCAATTTATCATCACCTGGCAATGCCGTTGGATGGATTTGAATAAATTCTCCATTAGCATAAGTAGCTCCTTGTTGATAAACAATGGAAGCCGCTGATCCTGTGTTAATAATAGAGTTGGTTGACTTACCGAAAATAATCCCTGGACCTCCGGATGCCATGATGACAGCATCACCCGCAAAGGATTTAATTTCCATACTGGTTAAATTTTGCGCAACGATGCCGCGGCAAATTTGTTCCTCGTCAACTACCGCTCCAAGGAACTCCCAGCCTTCATATTTCGTGATTAGTCCAGCCACTTCATAGCGGCGAACTTGCTCGTCTAAGGCATAAAGAAGCTGCTGGCCTGTTGTAGCGCCGGCAAAAGCCGTACGACTATATTGTGTACCGCCAAAACGACGGAAATCCAATAAACCTTCTGGAGTACGGCTGAACATAACACCCATACGGTCAAACATATGGATAATTGATGGTGCCGCTTCACACATTGCTTTAACCGGTGGTTGGTTAGCCAAGAAATCTCCACCATAGATCGTATCATCAAAGTGAATATATGGTGAATCCCCTTCACCCTTCGTATTTACTGCGCCATTTATTCCGCCCTGGGCACAAACTGAGTGGGAACGTTTTACAGGAACTATTGAAAACAACTCAACCTGCTGGCCTTCTTCAGCTGCTTTAATAGCAGCCATAAGTCCTGCTAATCCGCCGCCTACGATAATGATTTTACCTTTACTCACTCTTGCTCACTCCCTTATATCCAATATCAAAGCACGTGCTTTGACTAGTAATCTCATACAAAAGCAAAAATTGCTCTTACACCTACATAGGATAGAAGGACAAAGATGACCAACGTAACATATGTAGAAATCTGTTGTGATTTTGGTGAAACAGTAAGCCCCCAGCTTACGGCAAACGACCATAAACCATTAGCAAAGTGGAATGTAGTTGATAGAATACCAACAACATAGAAAGCAATCATAAATGGATCAGATAAAATATCTGCCATCATGTCATAGTTTACTTCTGCACCAAGTGCTGCCTGAATTCTGGTTGACCATACATGCCACACGATGAAAACTAACGTAACAATCCCGGTAACACGCTGTAATACGAACATCCAGTTACGGAAAAAGCCGTATCTTCCTGCATTGTTTTTAGCTGTAAAAGCAATATAAACGCCATAAACAGCATGATAAATCAATGGTATGAAAATGATAAATACCTCAAGAAAAATTCTGAATGGCAGACTTTCCATAAAATGCGCTCCTGAATTGAAAGCTTCCGGACCTTTTGTTGCCATATAATTGACAATCAGATGTTCCAACAAAAATAGGCCGACTGGAATAACTCCAAGAAGCGAGTGCAGTCTGCGGTTTCCAAACTCACGATTTTTTGCCAATTAGTGCCCCCCCTTAATTTGTGAAAATTCATGCAAAGATAAACAGAAATTCCCCTTTATCCCAACATTTCTAATCTATTTCTTTCTTTCTAACAATTATGTGACATGTTCATTTTACTCCTGACTGGTAAAAGCGTCAAGAAAACGGATACAAGATTTCTTTTTTAAAATAGAATTATTGTTCTGAATCGTTCAAACAAAAGGAGAATATATACCCTAATACCAAAAATGGATTAATTTATCAGTAAACTCTTTTTCTCAAAAAAGAAAATTACTCGTAAATGGATAATAATTGTACGAATTTAGTATCACTTCCGTTTATAATAGAGTTATATAGAAAGTGGGGAAATGCCTTGAAAAAAGAAAATCAAACACTACTTGATTCCAAGGATGAAGGTGAATTATCAATCCCCGTCTTTGGCCATGAACTCATAAGAGAAATATTATTAAAAGATCTTCTAGGACCGAACTCTCGCCAGGTGCTCTATTGGGCAGGAAAGCGTATGGCTCGTAAATTCCCACTTGGAAGCATGGAAGAAATTATTGAGTTTTTCAACAGTGCTGTTGCGGCTCAGCCTCTTTACAAGCTTCTTGAAAAGGATTTCAAGATATGGCTTGATAAAATAGTTGAGTACTGCGAAAACGGTCAGGTGAAGTGCTATGCCGAAAACGCCTTTAACGAGGTGTCGAACGCTTGTCGCATTCTTCCGCTTGACGTAAAGAATGCTCTTTGCAACGAGATCGACACTCCCGAGGACCTTGCGGTC
>NZ_JAZVJO010000518.1:0-7305 GCF_059453735.1 Peribacillus sp.
GGAAGCACGGAAGAAAGGAATGACTGTCCGCCGAATCCTGGGTTAACTGTCATAAGCAGCACCATATCTACTTCTTCAATAACATGTTGAATCATCGATACAGGAGTAGCTGGATTCAACACGACACCCGCCTTAACCCCAAATGACTTAATTAATTGAATGGTCCTGTGCAGATGCGTGCATGCTTCCACATGTACGGTTAGGTAATCAGCTCCTGCCTTGGCAAAAGCTTCGATAAATTGATCAGGGTTTTCAATCATTAAATGTACATCCAGCGGAAGTTTCGTTACTGGACGAATCGCCTCTACAATCAGTGGTCCGATTGTAATATTAGGAACAAAATGACCATCCATTACATCTACATGAATATAATCGGCTCCGCCTGCTTCCACATCACGGATTTCCTCACCCAGCTTTGCAAAATCAGCTGACAAAATGGAGGGTGCAATTTTCACCATCGTCTAATACCTCGGCTTTCTATCTTTGATTTCCTCGAATATTTGTTGGTAATGTTTATAACGGTAGGTTGGAATATCTCCTGACTCTACTGCCTGCTTTACCGCGCACTTTGGTTCTTTATCATGTAAACAACCGCGAAATTTACACTGCTCTCCGTACTTATAAATTTCCGGGAAGCAATACGCTAATCGTTCTAATTCAATATCTAAGAATTCTAAGGAGCTAAATCCAGGTGTATCAGCAACAAGACCTGAACCGATGGGTAGTAATTCAACATGTCTTGTCGTATGCTTGCCTCGTCCTAAATGAGCTGAAATTTGATTCGTTTCGATATCAAGTTCCGGGTTGATTGCATTTAGAAGAGATGATTTTCCCACCCCTGATTGACCAGCAAAAACACTCGTTTTTCCTTCAAGATATGGCAGCAAGACCCCAAGACCGGCACTCGTTATAGAAGACGTAGCCACAACCTCATAACCGATTTTCCGATAGTCCTCCATATATTGATTAAGTGTTTCCCGTTGTTGTTCCGAAATCAGGTCCATCTTACTAATACAAATAATCGGTTCAATTTCATTATTTTCTATCGCAACAAGGAAGCGGTCCAGCAAGGTGGTGCTGAATTCAGGTTCAACAGCTGAAAAGACAAGAATGGCTTGGTCAACATTCGCTATTGGCGGCCGAACGAGTTCATTGGTACGTTCCTTTACTTCAAGCAGATACCCATCCGTACTATTTTCAGCTTGATACACGATATAATCACCGACAAGGGGGTTAACTTTATTATGTCGAAAGACTCCCCTGCCTCGACACTGGATAATTTGTTTGCCATCAAGCACGTAGTAGAATCCACTGAGCGCTTTAATGATTTTGCCCTCTGGCATAGCTTCACTCCTTTAGTTAATTGATTTTGCAGGTGCTTTATCATTCGGGATAGGGTACAACGTTATCTAAATAAACACGGCCGTCAAGAATGATTTTATATCCTGCCTGCTTGTCATAGGGTACTAAGAAAACTAGTTCCTTTGTTTCTGTCTTTGTTATCGGAAACGTTTCAACTGGCTCCGTCATGCTGTTGTTCATATCTTCTATATAGATTTGAACGGTCTGCTCCTCACCTGGCTTATCAGGATTGTCTACGTATTCTATTGTAACTTTCTTGACAACCTTTTTAGGAGGGATTTCTTTCTTGCCTTTGGAAAGAACGACATTCACGGTACTGCCTTTTTCCACCTTGGTTCCTGGTGATGGTTCCTGACTAATAACCAAGCCGACACCAACAGATTCGTTGTACTCTTCCCTTTTTACGTTAATTTTTATTCCAGCTTCTTTAGCGTAGTCATCTAGACCCGCTTTATTGAATTCTGTAAGATTTTTTAATGGAAGTTGTTCCGGTCCTTTACTGACTGTAAATTCAAAGGCCGTCTCCGATGGTACCACTTCTGTATTCAAAGATGGTACTTGTGTCAGAATAGTTCCAGGAGAACTATCATCAAATTCTTCAGATATCATACTTTTCTTAAAATCCATTTTACCCAGTAACGTTTCAATACTATCAATATTACGGCCGATATAGTCGGAAACCGTAACCGTTTCTTTTCCTGTACTTTGATAAATATCAATCTCTGTACCTTCTTTAACTACTTTACCGGCACGAGGTTCGGTTTTAATAACTTGTTCTTGAGGGACTTTTTCATCAGATAATTCGATCGTTTTCCCTGGTTCAAGTCCGGTCTTAAGCAGTTCCACGATTGCATCATCGTATTCTTCTCCCGAGAGATCCGGGATCGTGATTTCTTTTGGACCAAATAAATCAAGAAAGAACACAAAAGAACCACCAAGTATAAGCAAAATCATTAAAAGACTAGCTATCAGAAGCAGGGGCCGCTTTTTACGTTTTTTCTGTTTCTTTGAACTCGCTCCCTTTTTTTTTGCAACCGACTTAACTGGTGCGGAAGGGTCATCGTAAACAGCCGTATTTTTTTCTGGACCCCTAATAATGGTTTCGTCAATACTAGCCATATTATCATTTGTAATAATAGGTATCGCTTTCGTTGCATCATGGTCTTCTGGGATGGCGAAGACCGGTTCATTAAGTCGCTCTGGTTTAAGTGACGTTCTGATTTGTTCATGCATTTCATCGACACTTTCATACCGATAATAAGAATCCTTTGCAGTAGCTTTTAAAATAATATTTTCGACACTTTGAGGGATGTCAGGATTCCAGCGCTTGGGCGAAGGCGTCTCCGATTGTAAATGCTTTAACGCAATGGAAACGGCGGATTCACCTGAGAAAGGCAGTCTTCCGGTTAACAACTCAAACATCACAATGCCCAACGAATAAATATCGGACTTTTTATTCGCCATGCCGCCTCTTGCCTGCTCCGGTGATAAATAATGAACAGATCCTAAAACAGCATTCGTCTGCGTAATATTTGTTGCACTTAAAGCCAAAGCTATTCCGAAATCAGTAATTTTCACATTTCCAATTTCATCAACAAGGATATTCTGCGGTTTAATATCCCGGTGGATAATACCGTTATGATGTGCATTGGAAATGGCTGCAGTAATTTGTTCCATAATGTTAATGGACTCTTCAATTGACAGCGGATAGTTCTTTTGTATGTATTGCTTTAACGTTAAGCCTTTTACATATTCCATGACAATATAGTAAATGTCGCCATCTTCACCGACATCATAAATACTGACAATATTAGGGTGAACTAAACTGGTAGCAGATTGTGCTTCCCGGTTGAAACGTTTAATGAATTCATCATCATTATTGAAATCCATTCGCAGAATCTTCAAAGCTACATCCCTGTCCAAGATCATATCTCTAGCCAGGTAAACATTAGCCATGCCACCGCCGCCAACCATATCTAACAGCTTATAGCGACCGTTGATTCTTTTACCAATCAGCATTCAGTTCACCCACTTTCACTTTCATCACAAAATTGAACAAGGACAAGGGTGATATTATCTTCACCACCGTATTGATTGGCCAAGTCAATTAATGCAGCTGCTTTCTCATTAAGATCAGTATCAGACACTAACATTTCTTTCATCTGATTCTCACTAACCTTATTGGAAAGGCCGTCTGAGCAAAGCAAGAGAATATCTCCCTCTTCAAATGTGATAGTTGAAATATCCATTTCAACCTGTAATTCTGTTCCTAGTGCCCGCAATAACACGTTTTTACGAGGATGGTGTTCTGCATCTTCCCGTGATATTTGCCCTGAACGGACCAATTCATTTACAAGAGAATGATCTTCCGTCACTTGTTTAAAGCCGCTTTCATTGTATAAATAACAGCGACTGTCGCCAATATTAGCAATTGTCGAAAATCGATTGGTACAAATAGCAGCCACAACGGTCGTACCCATCCCATTACATTCTAAATGCTCAGCTGAATGGTCAAAGAGCAGCTGGTTAACCTTAGTAATTTGATTCTTAAACCACATTTCCGCATCTTGAGCAGTTAAGATGTCCATTGTTTGTTCCCATTCTTTGCTTAAAAAATCAATGGTCATTCCACTTGCCACATCACCGGCACGGTGTCCACCCATTCCATCGGCGACAATTGCCAGACTAACTCCATCAGAATTGATAAAAATACCGCCATTGTCCTCATTATGCTGGCGGACTTTTCCACGGTCTGTTTTAAATACTGCCTTCATAGGTTCACCTCGTCTCTTCTTTTCGCTCTTAGCATTCTTGACCGCATGCTGATGGTCGTCACAATACCTTTTTCAGCGTCCTTCTTAAAGGGAAAAATTCGTTCTCGAGGTGTACGGACACGGCTAGATTTACATAATTCACAGCTATCAACTAACCCAGCACTTGGTAGAAGTACAGACAATCTAACAGCAAGATCTGTCAAATTGTCTGTACGGTACCATTAATTGCTCTTCTTTTTAAAGCTGGATATAAAGAACCCATCACTGTCTAGATCTTGTGGGAATATCTGCAACATATTATCTTCAACAAAACTTTGTACTCCTTCTGGGAGACGCTCTTGTAACTCTAAATCTTTTTCAAAATCAGGATGTCTTTCTAAAAAAGCCTCAGCAACACGCTGGTTTTCTTCCTGATCGACTGTACAGGTACTGTATACCAAGCGGCCGCCTTGTTTTAATAAAGGTGCTGCAGCATCTAACAGCTCAGTTTGTATACTTGCGAGCTTTATTATATCATTTTTTGATTTTGTATACTTAATATCAGGTTTCCGGCGCATAACACCTAACCCTGAACATGGAGCATCAATTAGAATTCGATCGAAGCCTTCTGCACTAAATTTCTGCTGCACATCACGGCTGTCTGCCACATAGGTTTTAATATTACGAAGACCTAAACGTTGTGCTTGTTTCTTAATCAACTTCACTTTATGATCATGAAGATCGATAGCTGAAACTTGTCCTGTAGTCAGGCGTTCTGCAATATGAGTCGTTTTCCCGCCTGGGGCTGCACATGCATCAAGAACCATATCATTTTCAACTGCCCCTAAGGCATGCGCAACAAGCATTGAACTTTCATCTTGGACCGTCATAAATCCAAGCGTGTAGCTTTCAGAATGAACAAGGTTGCCTCGCAGACAATTAATAGCTTCCGGGACAATTGAACTTTTTTCAACTTCGAAACCTTCTTCAGTCAATAGTCGTACAAGTTCATCTCGTGAAATTTTACGTGTATTTACCCTGACTGTTTGTAAGGGAGCCGTTAAATTTATCTCACACATTTCTGACGTTTTCTCTACACCATACTGCTCAATCCAACGTTCTACAAGCCATTGTGGATGACTAGTGGCAATGGACAATCGTTCAGTCTCGTCCTTAATGTCTGTAAGCGGACGTACACCCTGACGCTGAATACTCCTCAATACGCCGTTTACCATAGAAGCGATCCCTTTATGACCGCGTTTTTTTGCTATCTCTACCGCTTCATAAATGATAGCGTGATCCGGAACCTTATCTAAGTACACCATTTGATACAACGAAATACGAAGCAGATTATAAACCCACGAAAGTGTATGTTTACGGTCTCTGACAAAAGGCTCTAAATAATAATCTAACGTCATTTTTCGTTGAATGGTTCCATACGTTATTTCTGTTAATAAACCATTGTCTACACCAGACAAGTTATGCTTTTCTATTTTAGAGTTTAATAATAAATTACTGTATGACTGATTCTTTTCTACAGATTCTAGAACATCTACAGCGAGTTCCCGAACATTCTTCTTAATTGTTGTCATTTTCTGCTCCTAACTTCATACCAGGTATAATAAAGCTGCCGGCTCCACGCAAATAATCTTTTGCAAGCATTTTTTTCTTTCCAGATGGCTGAAGCTCCGTAACCAACACTGCTGTCTGATTGCCTGTGGCAATTAACACACCGTTGTCTTCGATTGATAATACTTCACCAGGCTGTGCCTTTCCTTCAAATGACACTTTTTTAGTATCCCAAATCTTTAAAACAGCTCCATCAATAAGTGTATAGGCAACCGGCCAAGGATTCAAACCACGCACATGATTAAAAATAGCTTCTCCGGTTTGAGTCCAATCTATCTTTTCTTGTGCCCGTTTAATATTAGGGGCAAATGTCGCAGCGGTTTCGTCCTGCTTCTTCGATTTAAGCTCGCCCTTAATAAGCTTTGGCAATGTTTCTGCTAAAAGATCAGCACCGATTGCACTTAGCTTCTCATGCAGTGTCCCTACATTATCTTCTTCAGTAATTGTAAGTTCACTTTGAGTCAAAATGTCTCCGGCATCTAATTTTTCAGCCATGTACATAATCGTGATGCCTGTTTTCTCTTTACCCTGTAACAGTGCATAATGAATAGGAGCACCGCCTCGCAGCTCTGGCAAAAGTGACGCATGAACATTGATACACCCGTATTTTGGTGCTTCAAGCAGTTCATTCGGCAAGATTTGTCCAAATGCAGCAGTAACAATTAAATCTGGGTTCAACGCAAGTACTTTATCTAAATCTTCTTTTACCCGAATTTTCTCCGGCTGCAGAACTGGAATTCCGTGTTTCAGAGCTTCAACCTTTACAGGAGGCGGGGTCAGCACTTTCTTACGTCCCACTGGCCGATCAGGCTGAGTAACGACACCAATCACTTCGTATCCTTCTTTCAGGATTCTTTGTAATACCGGTACCGAAAAGTCTGGTGTGCCCATAAATAAAATTTTTGTCATTCTTCAACTACCCCTTCTAGCTCTTTTTCAGTTAAATAATGTGTCACCTTACTAGTAAATAAAACACCATGCAAATGGTCAATTTCATGCTGTATAGCACGGGCAAGAAAGTCCTCTGCCTCCATTTCAAAAAATGCGCCCCGACGATCCTGAGCCTTAACCTTCACACGATACGGACGAGTTACCTCACCATATAGGTCTGGAAAACTCAAACAACCTTCAGGTCCAGTTTGTTCACCAGAACTATCTAAAATAACTGGATTAATTAACTCAAGCGTACCAGACTCGTCCCCAATATCGACGACAGCAATCTGCTTTTTAACCCCTATCTGCGGAGCAGCAAGCCCCACACCATCTGCTTCAATCATGGTGTCATACATATTATTTAACAGCTTAGCCAACTTTCCATCAAAACTTGTTACTTTATCACATTTTTGTTTCAAAATTTTCTCAGGAAACAAAACAATCGGTAAAATAGCCAAAATAAACAACTCCTATAAGAAATGCGGAGGCGCCTTGGCCAGGCCCGACAGGCATAAGAACGACCTCAAAGCAAGGTGCTTTTCCTTGCGGAGAGGACGGGCTTATGACCCGAGGGACTAGGCGCCGCAGCTAGACAATAATGAAATGCGGACGCGCCTTGGTCAGCCTC
>NZ_JAZVJO010000519.1:0-3875 GCF_059453735.1 Peribacillus sp.
ATTTCCACATCACGATCAAAAGCTTGAAAGCAGAATTCAACAATTATGTAGTTGCTTTTCATCGTGTACGGTTCTCATTTTATCTGCTGTTCGTTTTCGGTCTAGAAGTATTGATTTTTATAGGAGACCGATTACTACCGAATTCAGTAGTAGCGGCCTTTTTCACCGTATTCGTCACTGCGTGGATAGCTTCCCCCACATCTTGAGCAGAATCGATCAGCGGGTCTACCGCCTTGATTTTACCTTTAACATCTACCGTTATTTCGTTGGCTGTTCGAAGGAGTTGTTTGGATTCGTCTGATAAATCGTGGATAGCGTTTCTGACATCTGCTAATGTTTGATTTGCTTCTCCTAAAGTAGTCATCCCTTTTTGAAGAGTCGAAATTAAATAGACCACTAACCAAATAAAAGCAAGCGCGATTGCTGCGACACTATATTGAATAATCATCTTTTGCTCCCCCTCAGTATTAAAATCGTTGCAACATAAACAGCATGAAAACAATGGTGAGTTCCCGGGGTGTCTAGACATGTTTTACTTTAGTTTTATATGGACTCCCTCTTGCTGTACCAATGGAGCTGATGGCTTCGTTGGAACTGTTGGTGTACTTGGTACATTTGTTGAATCTGAATGAGTCTTCCCGCTCTTACTAGCTTCCTTAATAGAATGAGTAACGTTATGAATCATCTCTCCAACATCCTGTGCAGATTCTAATAACGGATCGACATTTCTGATTTTCCCCTTAACATCTACGGTAATTTGATTGGCGGTATGAATTAATTGTTTCGACTCCTCTGTTAATCCATGAACAGCATTTCTAACTTCAGCAAGTGTCTTATTGGTTTCTTCGAGTGTCCCCATCCCCTTTTGTAGTGTCTGATTTAGCGTATAAATTAAATAGACTACCGCCCCTGATATCGTGCCAATACTTATTTTTTTTAACATGTCCTACTCACTCCTCTCCATAAAAAGTATGCAAAAGAGGCTGATTTGATTACCTGTAAGCAAAAAAAAAAGACAGCACCATTATTAGATTGGAACTGCCTGTTACCCTTATAAAGGAGTTGTTTCTATGCCATACTGATCAGCCAGCTTCATTAGCTTCTCTTCATATTCTTGGTATTGCTCTTGAGATTTTTGAAAATCATTTTGTGCTTCCTGAGCAAGACTTTGGTCGTTCGTTTCGATGGCTTTCACATCTTTAGTTAACGCTGCGGTCTCACTATTTAAATAGCCGAGAAATAGTTTATGTACATCGACAATAGACTGTGATTTTGGATCAATTGCTTTTGCTTCATTGACCTTTTTCGCGAATTTTGGATTATAATCATCTTCCAGATAGCTCAAAGCTGCATCAATATCCGTTTCCTCTATATATTCAGTCCTATATTCTTCATCAAGAGCATTCATTTCCATAATCACTTCATTAACTGTCGCAATATAGGAGGCTAATTCAGTGGCTACTGGATCTGAAGTCGTTTCCTTTTCTTTAGTTGTTCCATCCGTTGCTGTCGTGTCCGTACTTTCATCTACTATAACTTCCTTTGTTTCTTCTGTATTCTCTTTTGCATCGTCTTGGCAGCCAGTTAACATCATGAATGCTGCTCCTGTCAGTAACCATACTTTCCTTTTCATCAGTACGATTCAACCTCCTTAAACATTTAACATCTAACATAGAACTCCTTCCCTCTAACAAGAAGAATAAACCATTAGAGGAATATGATTACATTTTCTACGAAATTCAATCAACAAAAAGGTCTAATGCTTTTATTCTTTTTACCGCTTCTCTCAATCTGTCTTCAGAACAGAGCAGTCCAACTCTCACGTATCCCTCGCCGAATTCTCCAAACCCATTCCCTGCAGCAACAGCTACGTGTGCTTTTCTTAGCAGAAGGTCAGAGAATTGCTCTGAAGTATAAGGTTTAGGAACTTTTAGCCAAGCAAAAAAAGATCCTTCTGGTGCAGTAACGTTCCAGCCAAGTGATCGTAGTCCATCAATTAATACCTCCCTCCTATCTTGGTAACGATCAATCAATTCCTCCACACATGTTTGTGAGTCTAGCAGTGCAGCAGCTGCGGCTTCCTGAATAGCAGGAAACAAACTAACATATAAATGATCCTGCAACAGGTTAATAGCTTCAATGACACTTTTATTGCCCACAGCAAAGCCGACACGCCATCCAGCCATATTATATGTTTTTGATAATGTATAAATTTCAATACCGATTTCTTTTGCTCCAGGGGTTTGAAGAAAACTAAGCGGTTTTTTCCCATCAAATCCAATCGCACCATAGGCAAAGTCATGAACCACACAAATGGAGTGTTTCTTTGCTAATTTGACAGTTCGTTCAAAAAAGTCGGAAGTGGCCGCTGCACCGGTAGGATTATTGGGATAATTTAAATACATCAGCTTAGCAAGATTCAACGTTTCTACTGAAAGAGCCTGATAATCCGGAAGGTACTGTTTCTCTTCCAAAAGAGGCATAATTGCCGTTTTCACTTGGGCCAGCATGATTCCAGAGAGATAATCCGGGTACCCTGGATCTGGGACGAGTACGGTATCACCGGGGTTTAACAGGCATTGCGGAAGCTGTACCAATCCTGCCTTCCCTCCAAACAAAATCGCTACCTCTGACTCCGCATCAAGCTCGACTCCATATTCTCTTTGATAATAAGCGGCAGCCGCGTCTTTTAAATACGGGTATCCTCTAAATGGGGAGTACTTATGGTTCTTAGGATTCTTGACCGCTTGCTGAAGCTTTGCGACAATATGAGGAGGAGTTGGTTGATCAGGATTTCCTTGCCCTAGATTAATGACGTCATGACCTTTTGCCTTTTCAGCTTCTACTTGAGCCGCTAGTGAGGCAAAGAATTGTTTGGGAAGCGAGTTTAGTAAGTTCGATTTAATAAAGTCAACCATATAAGCACCTTCTCTGAATTTTTTATGTAACGAGCTTACTAGAAATGAGGGATGATAATGAAATGGAAAATCGCCTGCATTCAAATGGATATTGTTTTTGGTAACCCCGAAGAAAACTATCAACGAATACGGCATCAAATAAAAATGGCTGCAGTATCAAAACCTGATATTGTCGTCCTCCCCGAGCTTTGGACTACTGGTTATGACCTGACGAGACTAGATGAATTAGCCGATCATGAAGCTGATCGAACCATTCGTTTTTTACAGGAATGCGCATTAGCTCATTCCATCCATCTTGTCGGTGGATCTGTTGCTCGGTCTACACCGGAGGGCATTTATAATACCCTCATTATTGTTTCCAACAAAGGAAAAGTTGTTAAATTGTACGACAAACTTCATTTGTTTCAATTAATGAATGAGCATCATTTTCTATTGCCTGGACAGAAAGATGGTGCCTTCACTTTGGATGGACAGCACTGTGCCGGGTTCATTTGTTACGACATTCGTTTTCCAGAATGGCTTCGTGTTCATTCAGCTGGCGGAGCTGGTGTCCTATTTATTGCTGCCGAATGGCCGGAACCTCGGATTTCTCATTGGCGCGCGTTATTGATTAGTCGAGCAATTGAAAACCAGGCCTATATCGTTGCTGTCAACAGAGTTGGTTCAGATCCTGCAAATAAATTCGGCGGACACTCTATGGTCATCAACCCCTGGGGAGAAATTATCGCTGAAGCCGGCGAACAGGAAGAAATACTTCTAGCAGCGATTGACCTAGAAATCATCGATCGTGTGCGAAAACAAATACCTGTTTTTCAGGACAGAAGACCAGAATTTTATTAATAAATCAAATAATTCGATTATTTCTGTATTTACTATATCATGATTTTCTGCCTTGAACTCAAAGTCCCTTTCTAAGGAAGCAAAAAAAACAGGCTGCATAAGCAATTAATTGCTTGT
>NZ_JAZVJO010000520.1:0-5475 GCF_059453735.1 Peribacillus sp.
GCTGTATTCCCTTGTTGCTGCTGAATTGGTTTCATTGGCTGCAGCGGATTTGCAAAAGGATTAAATGACTTTTTTACAGGTGGTCTGTTTGGCTGCATGGGCATACCTGGAGCTGGAAAGTTCCCTCCCGCTTGAGGTGGAAAGGGCTGATAGGAAAGATAGGGAGGGTAATTCCCATTATAATGATACCCGGTCTGTTGAGCAGGTTCCACTGGCATATACGGCTCATTCATCTGAACATATTGGGGCGGCAGATAACCATTCCAATAAGGCGGTTGTTCCATATAAAAACCCGTATTTCTAGGATTAACGTTACAGTAGGATGTCCTATTATTCATATGTGCTCTCTCCTCACATAGCATTAGCTGATATACTATATGACTATGTCACGGGATGTGTGAGAGCCTTTTTATTAACTACAGATTCGTAAGCTTACGATCAATTTCATCACGAACATTATGCAGAATGTAACGGACTGATTGTACATGACTTTTAAAACGTTTATAGCTTGTCTTTGGAAAGAATGCCTGCACCGCTACGTCAGACAGATTATTGGCTGTTTGTTCGATTTGAAGAGGAAATAGATGTGTAAAGGATTCCATCGCCATCCATTCCTTCATACTATCTTTCCACTCACTGCAGGTAGTGTGCACTTCATCCGCGAACGGTTTGACTTCACTATAAAAATCCTTTTCCTTCCCTGCTGCCCGAACTTCTTCATATATAACATCCGCTTGCTCATTAAATTGAATGAGTTTTTGCGTCAGCTCTTTTGCGTAGTTTTTATTTATCATAATGCCTCCGAATACTCTTTTTCCTTTAGTATAAAACACTTTCAGGAAATTTCATATGAAGGCATACTTCTCTTTAGATCTTCTCGATTCATTAAAGGATTCATCGACTCTTTCTCAGCAAAGTCCACTCCAGCATTCCATTTTCCTTCTGCCTTCACAAAATCGGCTTCAACAGTTTGAACCAGATGTTCCTGCGTACTCCATAAACTTGTGCTTTGTTTGTGAACAGATGCAGCTACGCCTTTTTCAAGTTGATCAAGGCCCGCATTTATTTCATTAAGAAGATCTAAAATCTCCTTACTGGCAATCTTGCAGCTTCCCATTGCTTTCCCCTCCCTTTTCGTTATATATAGAATTCTGCCTTTTTTTCCATTGCCCTTTCTCGCTGACAAAACTAGAAGGATATCGTCAAAGAAAGTGAAAATGCTTCATTTTTCTATCTTTCGACAAGTTAAGAATGATTAAGAGCAGAATTGCAGAAACTACTAGCAGGAGGTGACACCTTTGAAAAATAATAACAGTAAAGACCAAAACCTTAAAAAGCAAAAAAACCAAGAAAATAAAAAATCAGGAACCGGTAATCCAAAAACTTCTGGTCCTGACCGTCCATCCACATAAGGCGTTTTAAATAGTCTAGACTAATCGTATGCTTCAGGGAAGTGCAGCTTTAATCACTGCAAATACCTGAAGCTGTTTTTGTTTCTTCTGATACCATTTGGTCAGATTAATGGTTTCATGAAATTCTGGTGGATCATACCATTTACTCTTAACGAATACAGATCGATTCCACTGGACCGACACATCCATATAGTGGGTAACGACAGGATAAATGGTTCGTAAATAAGGAGTTTCACTAAATATAAAAGGTGAAAACCGCTGATAATCATGTCTTGACCCTGTATGTTCTGTCTTTCTTGAAAAAGCAAGGAACTCCGAATGAAGTAAGTCCGAAAATAAAATAGCGTATAGTTTTTTCCCTAACTCGATCCGGTTATCCAAACTTCTGAAATTCGCAACGGAAGACCCATACCATTCCCCGTACCTGTTTGGAAATAATACCGTGCTGAAATGAAGCTGGTCTTGAAAGAGGAAACGAAACGAATGAAAGACTGTGGTATAGGGTCCTTTTCTGATTACAGGAAGATCAATGATATGCTGTTCATTGACAATCATTGAGTAAACCAGTCTTTTCTCGTCATGAACCCGCCAGAAATATTTCCATTCCTCCTCTATAAAAGAAGATATATAAAAATACTTACATAAATGAAACAAAGGTCGTTTCCATTTCGTCGAATAATGAAAGAGAAGTAATTGTGGGTAGGCATCTCGAAAAATCAACCAGTTTGCCTGTTCATAGGTCAAGAAAAGAAGCTTTCTAAAGGATGGCGTCAACAAAATTTTATAATTTATACTTGCTAGATCGCACATATTCCAACCAGCATTTCTCGATACCATACCAGCTAAATAGGACCAGTGAATCGTCGGGTGCATGGCAAAAAAGGCTTCATATGCTTTTGTTCTAGTAATATTGTCCTGATTTCGATCGTCTGTTTGTTTCTGAATGGTCCTAAGGAGTAATTGTTCTTTTCTTGGCAACTCCTTTAGAATCGTACAACTCGTCATTCTTGCTCCCTCTTTTCTGAACGATCCAATTTGCATTATCTATTAGCGTTTTATGAAAATAGACATTTTATTCACTATTACCATTCTTTTTTTGCTATCATAGATAGATGAAAAAAAAGGAGGGACAAAAATGGCTTTCCACTATCCCAACGGTCGTAAATTTACTCCGCGGAAATCAGACCAATCTGTACGCCCGCAAATTAAAGCAGGCTTCAGTAACCGCGGAAAAACGCTCGAGGATGACTTGAATGAGACAAATTCTTTCTATCTCGCACAAGGGATCGCCGTTGTTCACAAAAAACCTACGCCCATTCAAATAGTGGATGTTCATTATCCAAAACGAAGCGCTGCAGTCATTAAAGAAGCATACTTTAAACAAGCCTCCACTACTGATTATAATGGCGTTTACAAAGGACACCATCTTGATTTTGAAGCAAAAGAAACCCAAAATACAACATCATTCCCATTAAAGAATTTTCATGAACATCAAATCTTACATATGATGAACGTGACCAAACAAGGCGGCATCGCCTTTGTTATTATTCGCTTCGCTGTCACGGATGAAATATACCTAATGAATTATCCTGAAATTCACTTTTTTTGGAAAAGGATGCAAGATGGTGGAAGAAAGTCAATTACAAAGGAAGAAGTAGAAACTGAAGCAAAAAGGATACCGCTTGGCTTTCAACCGAGAATTGACTATATTAAAGTAATAGATTCTATTATTAGAAATAGAATCTGAGTTGTTTATTAAGAAAGGCAGGTAAGCTGTAATGGCTGAGAAATATAACAGTAGACAAGAGAGAAGAAAGCAAGTGGAGAATCAAAAGAAAACAAAGAAGAAACCTAAACAAGGAATGTTCAAACGGATCATCATGATTCTGGGTATTCTTGTAGGGATTGGACTTGTAGCTGGAGGAGTGACATTTGCCTATTTTGTCAGCGGTACTCCTGAGCTCGATGAAAGTCTTTTAAAAGACCCAATTGCCTCAAAAATATATGATGTTAATAAAAAACTATTATCTGAAGAAGGTATAGAGAATAGAGAGTATGTCAATTACGAAGACATTCCTGAGCTTGTCCAAGATGCGGTTCTAGCAACGGAAGATGTTCGCTTTTATGATCATCATGGTATTGATTTTTACCGGCTGGGTGCAGCGGTCTTATCAAACGTTACGAACGGTTTCGGATCTCAGGGTGCTAGTACCTTGACCCAACAGGTCGTTAAACGTTCCTATTTAACTCCTGATAAGACAATTAAACGGAAAGTCCAAGAAATGTGGCTTTCGATTAAACTAGAACAAAAATATACAAAAGAAGAAATCTTTGAAATGTATGTAAATAAGATTTTCTATGGCAATCGCGCCAACGGGATCTCTACCGCAGCAAAAACATATTATGGAAAAGAATTGAAGGATTTAACACTTAATGAAGTAGCCATGCTTGTCGGACTGCCGCAGAGCCCAAGTAATTATCAACCCTACGGTCATCCTGATAAAGCGAAGAAACGTCGTGACGTTGTCCTTCACTTAATGAATAAACATGGCTTCATTTCAAAAGAAGAGAAGGAAAAGAACCAAGCTATTGCAATTGAAAAAGGCTTGAAAGACAAGGATACTAGTAAAACTGATACAACTCCTTACGATGCTTTTATCGATGAAGTAATCGAAGAAGTTCAAAGTATGGGCGATTATAACGTCTATACAGACGGTCTAGAAATCTATACAACAATTGACCGTGATGCTCAGGAATATGTATATAAATTATTGAATACAAATGATGTAATCCAGTATCCAAATGAAAAGTTACAAGCGGGTATCACCCTGCTTGATACCGAAACCGGTGAGATTCGAGCAATCGGCGGCGGACGTAACACGACAGTAAAACGCGGATTTAATTATGCAACTGAAGCGAAGCGCTCACCAGGTTCAACCATAAAACCGATCATTGATTATGGACCAGCTGTTGAATATCTAAATTGGTCAACTTATCAACCAATCATTGATGAACCATATCAATATACCGATGGTACCCCAATTAAAAATGCGGGTGGCACATATAAAGGGCAGGTAACCGCTCGTGAAGCATTGGCCCGCTCATTAAATATTCCGGCATTGAAGACCTATCAGGCAGTTGAGGAATACGGCGAAGGAAAAGGAAGAGAATTTGCAGAGAAACTAGGCGTACCTATTGATAATGTTAACGAATCCGCCTCTATTGGATCAATGGATTCAGGAATCTCTTCCATGGAATTAGCTGGGGCATACAGTGCGTTCGGGAATAACGGAATTTATAACAAACCACATACCGTGACAAAAATTGTCCTAAGAGACAAAACAGCCATTAAGCAAAAAGTTGAATCGAAAGCGGTAATGAAAGAATCGACTGCGTTTATTATTTCAGATATGTTAAAGAGTGTAATCAATGAAGACTACGGGACAGGAATCCGGGCGAAAGTTCCGGGATTACCAATGGCAGGAAAAACCGGTTCAACTAACTTCACTCCTGAAGAAAAAGCAGCCAATGGCATTCCAGCTGATGGTGTCCGCGATAGTTGGATGGGCGCATACACCACCAATTACACCGTTGGGGTCTGGGCCGGATATGATAATAAACCAAATGAAAAACTAGACTATGTGGGCAGCAGCTCGCAAAGAATTCCTAAAGAGATTATTAAAAACTTAATGCAATATGTCACAAAAAATAAAGAAACAAAAGATTTTAAACAGCCAAATAGTGTGGTTAAAGTACAGGTTGTTAAGGGATCAAACCCTGCCGTACTAGCTAACAGCTATACACCAAGTGAACGAATCACAAACGAGTACTATGTAAAAGGACATGAACCAACTCAAGTAACCAAGGAATACACTAAATTAGCTGCTCCTCAAGGGTTAACTGGTGCCTATAATCAAGAACTAAATGAAATTAATCTTAACTGGAGTTATCCAAATCAAGACGAAGGATCGCCTGAATTTGAGGTGAAGGTTTCAATTGATGGCGGAGGTTCGCAGGTACTCTCCTTGTCTAGTGATACAGGCCTGACCATTCAAAGTCCAAT
>NZ_JAZVJO010000521.1:0-1959 GCF_059453735.1 Peribacillus sp.
AATTCCAGAAAACTTGGTATGTAATTCTTGAGTATTTTTTTGTGCGCTTGTCCTTGAAAAAATCACCCATCGGACGCAGCCGTGTCTGTTTATTTCTTTCATTATTTTTCATCGTATCAAACCCCCTGAAATCACATATATTATAGCATATAAGCCTAATTGAGAATGACTACTTTTTATTATTTACCATAAAAATGTCAGATAAAGTTGACAGTTTTCACTATGTATGATAAAAATTTATTATCTTAAAATTTAATAATGTAAAGCGATGATAGGATTAAGTAGCAAAGCTATCCCTGTTTTAGAGAGCCGGTGGGAGGTGAAAACCGGTACATATAGCGTGGTGAATTACGTCCTGGAGCATTTGCTGTGAACCATATACATTTAGCAGCAAACGGCTGATGGCCGTTATTCAATTTAAGCGGAGGACAGGCAAGCTATGTTCTCAAGTTGGGTGGTACCGCGAATTTATTCGTCCCTTCATTTTATGAAGGGGCTTTTTTGTGTTTGTTTGCGGCATATAAAGGAGGAAAATCATATGGAACTTATTAAAGACCTCGAATGGAGAGGGATTATTTATCAACAAACAGATGAGACCGGTCTAACGGAGCTGTTAGAAAAAGAGAAAATATCATTATATTGCGGAGTAGATCCTACTGCGGATAGTATGCATATAGGACATTTATTGCCATTCCTCACTTTGCGTCGATTCCAACAACATGGTCACCGTCCACTTGTATTAGTTGGAGGAGCTACAGGACTTATCGGTGATCCATCTGGTAAAAAAGAAGAAAGACAACTTCAAACACTAGATCGCGTGCTTCATAATGCGGATTGTATTAAAAATCAATTAACACAAATTTTTGAGTTTGACGGAGATAACGGTGCAGTCATGGTAAATAATTATGACTGGATTGGCAAAATTGACATGGTTACGTTCCTCCGCGACTATGGAAAATATATCGGGATTAACTATATGCTTGCCAAGGATACGGTTGCTTCACGTTTGGAAACTGGCTTATCCTTTACGGAATTTGCGTATACCATTCTGCAGGGAATAGACTTTAATCATCTATATGATCATCACAGCTGTAAGCTCCAAATTGGCGGAAGTGATCAATGGGGCAATATCACGACAGGACTAGAAATGATTCGTAAATCGCACGATGGAGATACGAAGGCGTTCGGAATGACTATTCCTCTTGTAACTAAATCAGATGGTACGAAGTTTGGGAAGACAGAAGGCGGCGCAATATGGCTGGATCCAGAAAAAACATCACCATATGAGTTCTACCAGTTTTGGATCAATACAGCGGATACCGATGTAGTCAAGTACTTGAAATTCTTTACGTTCTTAGAGCGCGAGGAAATTGAAGCTCTTGAGGAATCCGTAGCTTCAGAGCCGCATTTGCGAAAAGCACAAAAGAAATTAGCAGAAGAGATGACGAGACTAATCCACGGTTCAGAGTCCCTTGAACAAGCGATTAGAATATCGGCAGCATTATTTAGTGGAGATGTTAAAACGTTAAGCGCAGCAGAAATCAAACTTGGATTCAAAGATGTTCCGACTTATGAACGTGAGAGTTCCAATGAGATTGGCTTAGTGGAACTTTTAATTGAAGCCAAGATTTCTCCTTCAAAAAGACAAGCGCGTGAAGATATTCAAAATGGTGCCATTTCAATTAATGGTGAAAAAGTAACCGACGTTGCATATACGGTAAGTGATAATGATAAAATTGAAGGCGAATTCCTGTTAATTCGTCGAGGTAAAAAGAAATACACTCTCATTAAGTAATGAATAGATGAAAACACACGCGCACTGGTAATCAGTGCGCGTGTGTTTTAAAATGGGGTTGTTGATTTCCTTTCCAGGCGCTCGCTTTCGATGTCTAAATTGGAACATGAGTAAGTCAATCAAGATAAGAAGCCCATCAAGATAGGGGAATGACGAAAAAAACC
>NZ_JAZVJO010000522.1:0-12475 GCF_059453735.1 Peribacillus sp.
CTAAAATCCAAATTAAATTTGGAGTGACCGTGATTGGAGCGTCGGTGTGAAGACTCTTGCGGGCTCACCGCCCGCCAGCAGAAAGCGAAACGCCTGAATCGGAAATCAACAGCTAATTTTAAAAACTAAAGAAAGACTGTAGACAAACTCGATTTCCACCCGAGTGTGTCTACAGTCTTTCTTTTTATTCATTCCTCCATTCTGATATTAAGGGCCCGTTTTTCCCGAATACGGGATCAAAATCTGGCATGGGTACTTGTTTTATTTCCGAAATCATCTCAGGGCGATTTCCAGAGTCACCTGTTTTCAAATTGTAAGTCCTCCCATTTGGATAAGCGCCTAGAACCATGAAATCAGGGCTTGCCAGAATACATTTATGTCCAGTCCCTGCTGGGAGGATCATTACATCACCTGTTTTCACTTCAATAGACTGTCCTTGCTCACCACCAAGCATAATGGTCGCTGTGCCCTGCATCACACCAAGAACTTCATGAGTATTGCTATGAAAATGATGATAATCAAAAATCCCTCCTTCCCAGCTGTTTCTCCAATTGTTTTTGCTGAATCTTTCTTCTATCTCATTTCCTTTTCCAAATGCATGTTTGTAAATAAGAACCGGTAGAACGGGGTTGTTGGGGATGATTCCATCATCCTTAAAGTGAAGACTTTGACTATCCATAGGCACCTCCAGCTTTTTTCTAAATATGTTCCCTTTCTTGCTTGAGCAAAACCACGTATGGCTAAAGTGTAGAGAATCTTCCATCTAATTGGCGATGATGCTGCCTCTTCCTGCGCGTAAGATAAAGGTGTAAATCAGCAAATGGAAAGGGGACTAATAAATGGAAACATCTAACCAAGTGGTTATCATCAAGGGTGCTTCAAAAGGATTAGGAAGAGAGCTCGCACTAGCTTTTGCAAAACAGGGAGCGTTTTGGCACTGTGTGCACGGAACGAGGAGTTACTGTTCCAGGTTAAAGCGGCGGTAGCGGAGGAATTAGGGGCGATCGTTCTAGCTGTTGCCGGGGACCTATCTATAGGAAGAGATGTGGAGAAATTTGCGGCATGTATTGATCTGGAGAAATGGTTGAATCAGTACAGACCAAAAACACCCCTTAGCTGTGATAGGGGGTTCTTATTGTGAATGAGCTTTTAGCTTTTCTAATAATTCAAATGCCGTATCGGTAGTTAGTATCTGTCCGTCAACCTTAGCATAAGGTGATTGTCTACAGGTTTTACACTCGCTTAGGCATTCGTATTCTTTATATTCAACACGATTTGATGAAAAAAATTCTTCATATCGAGGAAATGATTGTTCATCAACGAATTGATCCAAATTGTTTTGGCAGAACTCCACTTTTAATTTCTTTTTGCTTGAAAATATCTTAGAAAGGAATGTTGGCATCTCTAATCTCATCCTTTAGCTTAGTATGGTCATCCATATTATATCACCGACACGTCTGCAACACGATTATCAACCATTGTCTGGAAACCTCGAAGAAGCTTAGGAATTATCTAGGTTAAACGCTATGATTCTTTTTTTCTTCAGTATGTATGCGGACGATTCTAAGGTATCTATCTGCCTGAAGGGTAGAAACTGTTTCAGTAATGGTGAAAGAAATTGAAGAAGGCATTACATAATTCTCAGTAAAATAGGCTGTGAAACAACAGCTTGTTTGATATTTCGAATAAATGTAAATAAATGGTTTAGATTAGGCATATTTACATATTTACATATTGAAGAAAAGGTTTAATATAGGTGTACAAAGCATGGTACATCAACATATCATAAGTTTGGGCTAAACCTAAGGGAGTCTATATACTCATTAATGATAAATAGATAAAGTGGAAAATTTAACGTGAAAGTGGTAATATAAATGTCGTAGCATTAATTTGTTATTTTTATGTAAAACCTTTCATAAGATGATTAAGGCAAGCAGCAGATTTGTCCTTTTACGCAAATAGACAAGTGAACTGATGCTTCAATTGTAAAAATTTGTATTTTTCTTGACATCTTCACCAAGAGTGATACTATTTACTTTATGTGCAAAGTCTCTCTAATGCTGTTTTGAGGGCTTTTTATTTTTGAATGACAATTAAATCTAACTAATAGATTAATAGAGGTGAAAAAGTTATATGGACAAATTAAAAAAGGGCCAATCTTTATTGCGACATAAACTAATTGGTTTCTTCTTAATTGCGGTTGTACTTTTCTGGATTAAGACATATATTGGATACCGTGTTGAATTTAACTTAGGAGTAGAAAGTAAAATGCAGGAATTTCTGCTATTTATTAACCCAGTTAGTTCAGCCATGTTTATCTTTGGGCTTGCGCTTTTAGCTAGAGGGAAAAAAGCATATAAATGGATTATTGGATTAAACTTTGTTATGTCTTTCCTCTTATATGCGAACATTATGTATTATCGCTTTTTCAGTGATTTCATAACACTTCCTACCCTGACTCAAACAAAAAATGCTGGAGATCTTGGACAAAGTATTACGGCACTTATGAATCCTTATGACTTTATGTATTTCCTTGATACAGTGATTTTATTAGGACTTTACTTGTTTAAAACAGTAAAAGTCGAAACAGGAAGAATGAATCGCCGTAAGGTAGCAGTGGTCTTTGCCTGCGCGGTTGCTATTTTCTCAGTTAATCTAGGCTTGGCGGAGCAGGATCGCCCGCAGCTCCTTAAAAAAACGTTTGACCGAAATTATATTGTTAAATATTTAGGTATGTACAATTATACGGTATATGATGCAATTCAAAATACAAAGACATATGCTCAGCGTGCAACAGCTAACAGTTCAGATATTGCTGAGGTTGTGAACTATACGAAGGCTACTACAGCCTCACCAAACCCTGAATACTTTGGTAAAGCTGAAGGAAAAAATATTATCTATCTTCACCTTGAATCCATTCAGGAATTCATCATTGACTATAAATTAAACGGCGAAGAAGTAACACCGTTCTTAAATTCACTTGCTGACAGCAAGGACTTTATGTACTTTGATAACTTCTTCCACCAAACCGGCCAAGGTAAAACAGCAGACGCAGAATTTATGTTAGAGAATTCTCTGTTTGGTCTGCCTCAGGGAGCGGCCTTCACAACACAATCTCAGAATACATTCCAGTCTGCTCCTGCTATTTTAGGGCAAAAAGGATATACATCAGCTGTATTCCATGGTAACTATAAAAGTTTCTGGAATCGGGACAAAATGTATAAGGCACTTGGCTTCAATCAATTCTTTGACGCTAGTTACTATGATATGAATGAAGATGATGTGATGAACTACGGATTAAAAGACAAACCGTTCTTTGAAGAGTCTATTCCGTTAATTGAAACAATGGAACAGCCATTCTATGCCAAGTTTATCAGCTTGTCTAATCACTTCCCATATCCACTTGATCCAGAAGAAGCAACGATTGAGAAACATACGACTGGTGATTCATCGGTAGATAATTACTTCCAAACGGCAAGATATGCAGATGAGGCTTTGGAACAATTCTTTACTTACCTGAAAGAGTCTGGACTATATGATAATTCTGTCATTATTATGTATGGTGATCACTATGGTATTTCTGATAACCATAATGCAGCTATGTCTCAAGTGCTTGGTAAAGAAGTTAATAAATTTGAAAATACCCAATTACAGCGTGTACCGCTATTAATTCATGTTCCTGGTGTTGAAGGCGGCGAGATGCATCAATATGGCGGGCAAATTGATATAATGCCAACGATGCTTCACTTATTAGGCATTGATACTAAAGATTATGTTCAATTTGGTACAGACCTATTATCGAAAGAGCACCGTGAAGTGGTCCCATTCCGTAATGGTGATTTTATCACTCCAAATTATACGGTTTTAAAAGGCAAAAACTATGATACAAATACGGGTGAGCTGGTCGAAGAAAATGAAGAAATCATTCAAAATCAGAAAATGGCTCAAACTATGCTCGAGCTTTCGGATAAAGTAGTTAATGGAGACTTGCTTCGCTTCTATACTCCTAATGGCTTTAAACCGATTGACCCAGCAAATTACGATTACACAAATACCGAAGAAGAAACAGATTCGGAAAAATAATAGAAGTATCCGGCTGTCGAGATAAACTCGGCAGCTTTTTAAAAACCCTAACCAGTTAAGGTTAGGGTTTTTAATTTATAGGACCATAATGATTAAGTAGGATGTAGCAAATGTTATCCACGCATTACCGCTGGTTAAAGGGTGGATGAGAAGAATAACAGTGGCAATTAACACAATAGCTTGAGAAATGGTAATTCGAACTAAAGACTTGTTTTTTGCCTCCTTTAATAAGAACATGACTGCAAGAATGATAAATCCTGTTCTCCAAACGAGACTGATATCCATCCATTCTGCCTCCTTTATTTCAATGATGGGTCTAGTTTTACCCAGTAAGTTGGTTTTAATCATAGAAATTTTGGTTATCTTATGAGTAAATCAGTCGAATTTCATTATGTACAGATAGATAGTTGTTATTTATAGTGTGGAAAGGGTAAAGTAGGGTAATGACCATTTAAATGGAGGAGGATACGGAATGTTTATTGTCTACTTAAGTTTAGTAATTGTGATTTTTTCCTTAGCTTATCTTGCTTTTCGGGCTTTTAAGACATATAAAGATATGAAGCCAGCCCTAAAAAGCCTTAATGAAACGTCCGTTAGATTACAAGGAAGGATGGAATTGCTTAAGGAAGAAGCGGCTCATTTGACTCAGACACAGCAGGCGATTACTGATGATGTACAGTTGAAAAAAGAATCAGTTCAATATACTATGGATTCTGTAAAAGCTGTTCCAGCGTCATTAAAACAAGTATGGTATGCTGTTAAAGGAATGAATGTCAAAAATCCTGCTGTCAGTGCTAGAAAACGGGATCGGGTTTAAAATAGAATAAACAATAAGTTTCTAGGGTTCCGCAGGTTAATGCCTGGTCTGGTCCGAGAGAAACGCGCGAATTTGCGTACACGGAGGGATAAAAGCCCGGGAGATATCTATGGATACCTCCCGGGCTTTTTTTGGTCTTAACTAATTAATATGCAGCATGATTCAAGGAGGAGATTGGATATGGCGTGGATTTTTTTACTTATTGCAGGAGTTTTTGAGGTGGTCTGGGCAATCAGTCTAAAGTATACAGAGGGATTCACTAAATTATGGCCTACGGTTGTAACAATCATTGGAATGGTTATTAGTTTTTATTTTCTCTCAGCAGCTATTAAGACGCTTCCAATTGGAACTGCTTATGCAATTTGGACTGGTATTGGCGCATTGGGTGCCGTAATCATGGGAATCATTCTTTTTAATGAACCAAGAAGTGTTTCTCGTTTAGTTTTTGTTGGATTTATATTGGTTGGAATTATAGGGTTGAAAGTTACCTCCTCTAATTAAGGCATGATCATTTTTACTCCATAAGAATAAATCAATTGATACGGCGGATAATAACTGTATCAACTTAGAGGAGTGAAAATGATGAGAAAATCTGCCGCAATTATAGCTAGTAGTGTAATGGCCATATTTATTGGAGGATGTTCAGCCAATAATGATAACCAGAATACGGATGTAGGGATGAATAATCGAGACAACCCTAATACACCTAATGTAAATCAAGTTAGAAACGGAGATTATATAACGCCGAGAAATGTTAATACAAATGATGCGGGAGTTAGAGACAATACTAACGGAAAAGATATGCGCCTGTCAGAAGACATTTCTAAAAGCCTGAATGATTTGAAAGAGATTAAACGTTCAACGGTAATCGTGGTTGGGGATCAGGCATATGTTGCCGCACAGCTTACAGATGATAAACAGACGCGTTTTTCTAAAGAGGTAAAGCAGAGAATAGCCAAAAAAGTGAGAGAAGCAGATCGTACAGTCAAACATGTTTACATTTCCACTAGTCCTAACTTTGTTAAGCGAATGGATCAATATGCAAGAGATGTGAGGAATGGAAAACCACTCTCAGGTATGTATGAAGAATTCAGTTCTGTAGTAAAACGGGTTTTCCCGCGGGCATATTAGTGAGATGGTTTCAGATGCGCTTCGAGCTCATTTTTGTGCGAAAACAGGTATGTGCTGTGCGCAACAGCTACTTTCTTGTGCGGAAGCCCTGTTCAGATATATTTGATTTTACAAAAACCAGCCTTCCAAAATTGGGAGGCTGGTTTTTGTACGCATTATTATTTTTCTTCTGTAGTAAAGTCACATTCTTCTAAAGGAATTACTTTTGTTTTTTTGATGAATTTATAGCCTAACCAAAGTACAAAGAATAAAGGCAGGCCTATATATGCACTGATTGCCCCTAACCAATCAATTGAACCACCGGTAAAGGCTTCATAGTTTTGCCCGAATATAACAACGAGACAGACGCCTAGAGCGAATATAGGGCCAATTGGGAATAGCTTTGACCGATAGGGAAGATCGTTTAAATCTCTTCCTTGGACTACATAGGCTCTTCTGAAACGGTAATGAGCAATAGCGATACCTACCCACGTGACAAACCCGGCCATACCAGAAGCATTTAGGAGCCAGACGTATACCACACCATCACCAAAGAGGGTAGTAGAAAAGGCAAGGGTACCAACAAGGCTTGTCATAATTAGTGCATTAACTGGAACGCCTCTCTTATCTAGTTTACCAAGGAACTTAGGGGCTTTCCCATCCCGTGCAAGATCCCATAGCATCCGTGTTGATGCATACATTCCAGAGTTACCAGCAGAAAGAACAGATGTTAAGATAACGGCGTTCATTAAGGAAGCTGCGAAGGCAAGTCCTGCTCGTTCAAACACGAGTGTGAATGGACTAACCGCAACGTTTTCACTAAGAAGACGAGCGTCTGTATACGGAATAATCATTCCGATGACAAAGATCGCTAAAATATAAAATAAGATAATTCTCCAGAAAACGGAGTTGATGGCCTTAGGGATTGTTTTTTCTGGATTCTCACTTTCTCCGGCAGCAATTCCTAGAAGTTCTGTTCCTTGGAATGAGAAGCCAGCCACCATAAAGATACCAAGAATGGTGAAAAATCCGCCGTTAAATGGTGCACCTTCAATTGTAAAGTTAGAGAAACCGATTGTTTCTCCACCCATGATTCCGAAAATGATTAATATACCGGTAATTAAGAAGATGATAACGGTTATGACTTTAATAAGAGCAAACCAATATTCTGCTTCACCGAATCCTTTAACAGACATGTAATTAAACAAAAACATTATAATTAAAGCAAGCGCGCTCCAAAGAAGAGACGGACTGTCTGGAAACCAAAATTTCATAATCAACACAACAGCGGCAAGCTCAGCTGCAATGGTGACTGCCCAGTTATACCAATAATTCCATCCAATCGCAAAACCGAAAGAAGGATCAATAAATCGTGAAGCATAAACCCTGAATGAACCAGTGACAGGCATGTACGCTGCCATTTCAGCTAGGCCAGTCATTAAAAAGTAAACCATAAGTCCAATTGCTGCATATGCGACTAATGCTCCGCCTGGTCCAGCCGTATGAATGGCTCCCCCGCTGGCAAGGAAAAGACCAGTACCAATGGTTCCGCCTAGAGAGATCATTGTTAAATGCCGTGCTTTCAGTCCACGTTGTAGTTGACCGTTTGATGATTGTGAATTCTTCACTGAACTAACACTCCTTTAATATTTAGAAGAAAAAAGGCACAAAAAAACAGCAGTCGAAAAAGATCGACGGCTGTTGACAGTCCGTTTATCCTTCCGAAGATAGCACCCCACGTTAAAAAACGTGACAGAGATGTTCCTATTTGAAAACATCGCCAGCGTGGGTATACAATGTTATACCCAAACTTCGGCAACTTATCCTTTCTGAAGGAGTCAAAAATTTTCATTGAATCTCGTCCTTCATACTTTTATAAGCTGCAGCCTCTAACTCATCGGTTAATGAGGAAGTATTAAATTAATTATGTTAAAATTATAAATGACTTTAAAGTAGAGTGCAATGAATAAATATGGAAGCAATTCTATTTATGCGTTAATGCATTCAATTAGACAATAACCGTGCTGGATTTTTTTCTAGTTGACTACGGTCATGGAGGTTTTCCAATCTGTTCTAGAGGTAGTAATATGGTCGTTATGAAGAGCTTTTCTACAACGCGGTCATTATAAAAGCAAATAAAACCAAAATGTATACCTTCTTGCACGGTATGAAATATTATCCATCCTGCGATATAGTTGAGATTTTGCTTGGATAAAGTATAATGGATAAATGGCTTTAAGTAGTGCTTGCATTGTTAGGGGAGATTTAAAATGGAACAGCAAAATAGATTTTCAAATCGCATCGACTACACCTTAGTTTTTATCTTATTTCTATTATGTATTTCTAGTTGTATCGCCATATACAGTGCTATGACAACAGGGCAGTATACGGAAAACTTTCTAGTAAAACAAATATTCTGGTATGCCGTGGGTGTGGGCATTATCGCAGCGGTAATAACTTTAGATTCTGATCAATTAATGAAAATTTCTTGGTATGCATACGGTTTTGGACTATTCTTGTTACTTTTACTTATTATTGCACCAGAAAGTATCGTACCAGTTCGAAATGGTGCTAAGAGTTGGTTTATCATCCCGGCACTTGGATCCATTCAGCCGTCGGAGTTTATGAAGGTCTTCCTGATCATGGGATTGGCCAAAACGATCTCTAGTCATCATCCAAAATTCATGATAAAAACAATTAAAACAGATTTATGGCTGTTAATTAAATTAGGTATTGTTACAATGGTTCCACTTGCACTTGTTATGCAGCAGCCTGACCTTGGGACTTCAATGGTGTTTATAGCCATCATGCTTGGAATGATGTTTATTTCAGGAATATCATGGAAAATACTTTTGCCGATTGTGTCGGCGGTTGCTTCAATTGGATCATTGATTTTATATTTAGTATTGAAACAGCCTGCCTTACTAGAAAAATATTTAGGCGTAAAGGAATATCAGTTCGGTAGGATTTACTCTTGGCTTGATCCGTATAACTATTCGAGTACAACGGGCTTTCAACTGACTAAGTCACTGCTGGCAATTGGCTCAGGACAAACGACGGGTAAAGGTATCGGTTCTCGTGAAGTCTACCTCCCGGAAAGTCATTCCGATTTTATCTTCAGTGTAATTGGCGAAGAATTTGGTTTTGTTGGTTCAAGTATTTTGATTAGTTTATTCTTCTTATTAATATATCATTTAACCAAAACTGGCATGTATACGAAAAATCGTTTTTATACATATCTCTGTGTTGGTGTGATTAGTATGATTACTTTCCATGTCTTCCAAAATATTGGGATGACAATTGGGGTCTTGCCAATTACGGGTATTCCTCTTCCATTTATCAGTTATGGAGGAAGTTCACTAATGGGGAATATGATGGCTATGGGACTGATCTTCAGCATCCGCTATCATTATAAAAAATACATGTTTTCTTCAAATAGTTAGTAAAAAACGCTTGTTGTTAAGACCTTTTCAGGTCATTAGCAATAGGCTTTTTTTTTAGTTGGTTTTTATAGTCTAAAATTAGGTAAAAACTGAATTTATAGGTTTTTAGTCCTGGTAAAAAGGGAATAGGTAGAAAAGAAATTTATCCCGGGGGACTACAGCATGCATACATACTCAAAAAGCCATGGTTCAAATAACTATATAATCGGAATCAGTTTACTAGTTATTATTATGATGGGGCTGCTATTCAACATACATCTGGTTTACCTGCTTATTGTTGGCCTGATACATGGATGCTGCGTAATCCATGTATATAAAACCGAGAACCAAAAGAATAACCTTATTCACTATGGAACCGCCACCTTTAATCATCAAGGAAAGATGACGACAATTAATGAAAAAGGGAAAGAAATTCTGTTTGCTAATCCTTCTGAAAGCATGGATGATTGGGAGCTTATAGATGAATATGGTTTACCTATAGCACGAGAAAAACGGCCATCTATTCTAACACTAAGGAATGAGCAGCCCATGCAAAACCAAATGATTGGCTTAAAGCATAAAAGCAGCGGTCAAGAGAAATGGCTTCTTCTGCACACTAATCCAATTCTTTCAAAGAAGAGACAAATAGATGAAGTAGTTATCGTTTTTACAGAAGTATCTTTCTTACTTCAATATAGAAATGAGATGCAAAATCGTAACAATCAGTTGAAGCTCCTATCCTTAACAGATGGGTTAACTGGAATTCCAAACCGGCGTTATTTTGAGGAATACTTACATGACGTATGGGAGGACATGCGTAAACAAAAAAAAACAATGACGCTGATTATGCTTGATATTGATTATTTTAAGAAATTTAATGATACATATGGTCATATAGAAGGAGATATTTGTCTTAAAAAAATAGCGAAAGTCTTGGAGAAAACGGTCAATGATTCAGGAAAGGTGTTTCGTTATGGGGGTGAAGAGTTTGCGGTCATCCTTCCGAATGCGAATGAATACACTAGCACGAAACTGGCTGCTAGATTAAGACAAGAAGTAGAAAAATTGAGAATACCGCATTCAGTGTCAACTGATCGTGCCTATGTAACCGTAAGTACAGGAGCAACTTCTTTTGTTCCTCAGGACATGGAGAGTGTAGAGAAGTATGTTAAATCAGCGGATAATCAATTGTATGAAGCGAAGCGGAACAGGTGTCGGGCTTGCTAATTCTAGTCAATCATTCATACTATTTAATCATTGAAGCTAGTAAAGGAGGAATTTGATGACTGAACAGTTTAAAGCACAATTTGACGCACTCCTCGAAAAATATTCAGAGCTATTACTTGGAAGCGGCGAGGAAGAATTGAAGGAAAAAGTTCGTTATTATGCGTTATATACTCAGATTTCAAAAACCATGCCTGCACTCGTTAAACATTGGAATCAAATCTATCCAGACAGTAAACAAGAAATGATACAGCTGATTGCGGAGATTAAGCAATTGAATGATGCTCACCGCAATAAATCAACTGAATAATAAGGAGGAGGCGTAAAGCCTCCTTTTCTTTTTAATGAAGAGAATAAGGAAATTGGTTTTCGTAGTCAGTAAATTGTTGATGTGATTGGCTTATTTTCTGAGTCTCAGCTTTTTCGAGACTGTACCAGCCTTTTTGGAACATTAGATTGTATAAGTTCCGCTGCATCTCGGCTGTTTCATTATAGATAGAAAGAATGTCTTGATATAACTCTTGGTGGCTTGCTTCATTAATTGCCGTATCATAGGAACTTTTCATATACTTTTCTGTGCTTAAAAGATCATTGATAAAATCCCGCTCGTTCATTTGCGGCGTTTTAGGTACTGGTGTTTCTGGATTCTGAACTTTATTTTGGTTTTGATTATCCATAGGAAAGCCTCCTCAGACTATTGTAGTTGTTGTTGACCGGCATCCAAGTGTGAGAGAATTTTCTCATAATGTCTTTGGTGCATTTGTCCACATTCATTTATCGCCGTGACAAGCTGAGGGTCCGTGCACTGAGTTGCGTAGAAATGGGCTTTTTTAAGTGCTGACAAATTCCATGAAAGCATGTCTGTAATATAGAGAGCATCCTTAGATGTTATAACCTTCGGAGGTTGTGCCATGGTGCTTTGTGTTTGCTGCTGATTGGACTGTTCAAATGATTGGTTCTGCATTTGTATCCTCCTTTTCAAGTAAACGAACTTTCTTACTTTCCCCTCGTCAAAAAAAACTATACAAAATAAATATTTTTTGAAGATTTGAATTATATATCCATTATATTAAATAAATGGTAATATAATCTTGCGATAGTTTTCCCCTTGCTTTATAAAAGGGAGGGATACAGGAGGCAGCTATATGGAGAAAGCAATGAGAGATTTTTTTCTGTTCTTATCGAAAAATAGAGGTATGACAAAATTAGCTAAAAGATATGGGCTGCGCTTTGGAGCAAAACGGTTTGTGGCTGGAGAAACAATTGATTTTGCAGCAGAAGCGATTAAGGATTTAAATGATCAAGGGTTAGCTGTAACGATAGATTACCTGGGTGAATTTGTGGATAATGAAAAAGAAGCGAATGAAATGGCTGAAAATTGTCTCATTGCGATTGAAGAGATTGGTAAACGGGGTCTCAACTCACAGCTTTCTTTAAAATTAACGTCTATGGGTCTGGACTTAAATGAAAACGTTGTCATGAATAACATGCGAAGGATTCTTGATAAAGCGCAAGAACATAATGTATTTATTACCATTGATATGGAAGATTACGAACGATGCGGTAAGACGATCGAAATTTTTAAAAAGCTAAAAAGGGAATATGACAATATTGGTACGGTTATCCAAGCTTATCTTTACCGAACAGAACAAGATATTCGAGAATTAAATGAGTTTCAACCTAATCTTCGTCTTGTTAAGGGTGCATACAAAGAATCACCTGAGGTGGCTTTCCCAGAAAAGAAGAATGTCGATGAAAACTATAAAAACATTATCCGGATGCATTTAGAAAATGGAAATTATACGGCCATTGCTACGCA
>NZ_JAZVJO010000523.1:0-4886 GCF_059453735.1 Peribacillus sp.
CTGTTCATTGATATGAGTTCCGCATTCGGGGCATTGTTTGGACGGTAGATTTCTGAAAAATTCTTTAGATTTAATGATTTGCATAATCTATTCCTCCTTAGTATGGGTTCGTTTCAATCTTCGCGTTTAGACAAACAGTGATCGCATTCCATTAAGTAAGATTCTGCTTGCTCACTAATTTCAATACCACATTCGGGACATTGTTTCGGCGGAAGGTTTCTGAAGAACTCCATTGGTTTGATTGTTTGCATAGTAGTTTCCTCCTCAATTGACTATTAATCTTCTTTTTTTACTAAGCAGCGGTCACATTCCATTAGGTAGGATTCTGCTTGTTCATGGACCATATCACCGCATTCCGGACATTGTTTAGACGGCAGGTTTCTGAAAAATTCCATTGGGTTTTTAGTTTGCATGGTAAGTTTTCCTCCCTTTTTATAGTACAGTTTATAATTTTTGTTTCTTGTTATAATACAGTATATACCCGTAATTTGGAAATGTATAGGTTTTTATAAGAAAAAATTTAAAAAGTCAGATAATTTATAAAAAAGTAAAAGGACTTACCATGAGGCAAGCCCTTAAACTGTCTTTTACTTTTTATTTTTTCTTCCGAACTGCAAGAATAATGGCTGCAATAGAAAGAATTAACGAGGCAATGGAAAGGATGAGACTGGCAGTCTGGCTTGGAGGATCAGTATCTTCCTCGTCTGCTTTGTTTGACTCGGTCGCTGTCCCTTTGTCAGGTGTCTCATGCTCTTTTTCTACAGAATCGTGTTCATAGTGACTATCCTGTTGTTCAGGCTCCGTACTGGCCGTACTGACCTTTGTTACTGAGTGAGGTGTTGCCGAACCTTCTTTTCCATTCCACTCAACAATGCTGCCATCTTTGTAATACTGAAAAGCATCCCAAGCAATATTAGTTTCACTCTCTGGATTTTTCGCTACGAATGTAAATTGTTGGAATTGTCCAGCTTGGATTCCTTCACCTGTGGCCGTCCAAGAAACGGTTTGGACATTGTTAGATGAACCGGTATCCAGCGTTACCTCCCATTCTGGAACTTGCTGGTAATTGACGAACGTTACACCATCAGGTATCTTTACAACGACTTTGGTTGTGGGAATGTCTTTTTCAACAGGTACCTTTAAGGTGTAAGTTTCCCAAGCGGAAGGTGTTGATACAGCTGGCTGAACGGAGACGTGAGCACTTGCTGCTCCTGCAAATAAAAACACTCCTGTAAATGAGGCAATGATCACTTTTGAAAAGGTGCTGACTATTTTTTTCATTCTTGTTATCTCCTAGTGTTTATTTTGGGTTGCTGATTGTGATGGAAAAGTCTGCATCAACTGATTCATACTCACTGGTTAGCACATGAATGGACAGCTTCCAAGAACCGTCCATAGAGATAATAGGTGCGGCGGTATAGGTTCCAGACTCTTTTTTCTTAAATGGTACATTCTCTTCCCCCATGTTCATGTCTAATGACACAAGGGTGCCAGTGATTTGTTCAATATCAGGTATAGCATCACCATTTTTATCCGACACGTGGACCATCATTTCGTTTACACCTGTCTGTGAAGGTGTCAGCTCAAGGGACATCTGGTAGTTTTCTATGGTTATGACTTGTGAGTTGTCCAATTTATGAGAGTCGGCAGTTGGCAGATTTGTCAAAAGTGCTGCCAAGATAATAATAATTAGGCCTAGTGAAAATTCAATAAGGACACTCGGTCCTAATTTTTTCTCTTTAAATTTACCTCTAAAGAAATGGTAAGTTCCCATTCCAATTATAATCAGCATTAACAGTATTTTAGCAATGAGTACCTTTCCATACGGAGTGTTTACTAATGACTGTATAGAAGAAACATGCTGAACACTTGCGTAGATACCGGTAACAAGCAGCATAAGGACAAACACAATGGCAAACGTTGAAAAACGCTGTATGGTTTGCCAATATATTAAGTTGTCTTTTTCCTTTTTAGATTCTCCAGGCAGCAGAAGCACCAAGGCTAATAAATTACCCAGCCATAAGGCCATTCCTAACAGATGGAAAAAATCCATAATCACAGCGAGTACTTGGTTATTGACTGCAGCTGTGTGACCGATAGATGCCTTGCATAGCATTAATGCGACGATAAGTAGAAATGATCCATAGGCAGCTGGGATTGCTTTTTTAGTAAGTAGAAGACTACTAAAAAGGATGACAAGCAAACCCATTTCGATCATCCAAATCGTTCCGAAGGTTGTATGAAAGACGGTTTCTTTTAATAAGGATAGCTTGAATACACTGTTCCATCCTACTGCAGCATCAGTTGTTGTCTGAAGAGGGAGGCTAAGCAAAATACTTAGTGCCAGCAAAGTATAAGCTGTCCAAATAATGCCCGAAAATCGAGAGCTATAGGACGCTTTTTTTCGAGGAAACAGCCATAAATAGAAAAATAAAAACCCACTTAGTAAAGTAAAACTAAGATATTGCATGCCTTGTATCAGTATTTTATCAAGTCCAGGAAAATAAACAGAGGAATGATCATCTGCAGCAGCTTTCGTAACTGTCTCTTCGCCAATGATAAAGGGGATGGTACCTTCAATGGGGTGGCCGTCACTAGAAATAACGCGCCATTTTATAGTATATACACCTTTACGAAGGTCTTGTTTCAACTTAGCGATCAGTTTTGTTTCATCTTCGTCTGGAATAAAGCTTTCATGTAATTCAGCATTCCCATCTTCGCCGAAAACCTCAATATGGTGAAAAGCTGATTGTATCGGTTCACTGAATACTAAGCTGATATTCTTGGGTGATGTTTCAAGCTTTGTATTTACTGAAGGATTTGACTGTTTAAGATAGGCATGTGCCGAAGTCATTTCCGGAAATGACATCAGGCAGATTAAACAGACCATCAGCCAGATCATCTGTTTCATTTTTTAAGCCCCCTTTTTGAGCAAATAGGATAGGGTTGGATGGTAGATAGTTATCTATTAACTAGTATAAACAATAATTGTGAAATAACAGTGAAAAAAGACTGATTTTTTTAAATCAAAAAAAGAGCCTGCTGGGAGGCTCTTTTTTATCTCTATCGTTAGATGCGCTTAGCGCCAATATATTTTGGTTTCCAATAGCTGTTGTTTGTGCTTGCAATCGATACGCCTTTAGAAGAAGCAGCGTGGATCATTTTGCTAGAACCCATATAGATGGCTACATGTGTAGGTCTAGTTGCTTTATTTGGTGCAAAGAATAATAAATCACCAGTTGTTAATCTGCTCTTGCTTACTTTTTTTCCTTTTTTGTACATATCTGCTGCAGTACGAGGTAATGTTTTGCCGGCTTTCTTATATGAATATTTGACAAGGCCTGAACAATCAAATCCTTTAGGTGAAAGGCCTCCATATGTATATTTAACGCCTATATTATTCTTAGCAGTTGTAATGGCTTTTTTATGATAGGTAGCTGCCTCACTCATAGATGGTGCAATAAAGCTGAAAGCAGCAGCAATAGACAAGGCAACAATGATTTTCTTTAACATATATATTTTCCCCCTGATGTGAATGCTAAACCTACTATAAACTAAAAGGGATAACATATTAGTAACAGGAAGATTACAATATTATTACAAAAAAATAGATATTAATAGGAACCTTGATATATAAGGGTTTTTCCCTATAAAAAAACTATCATTATTATTTTGTAGATAGAAGATTCATGTCTACAACTGTTCCTAAATTTTTTTTACTGTTAAAAGTGAGTGATCCATGGTTGTTCTTCATGATTTTAAAGCATACGGTGAGTCCGAGACCTGTTCCTTTTTCCTTAGTGGTATAAAAAGGCTCACCTAATCGAGCAATTTTATCTTTTGAAAGACCTAATCCGTTATCAATGATTCGAATTCTTATGGAAGAGGTATTTTGTTCGAGTTTTATTCTTATTTTCCCACCGTTTGGAAGTGCCTCAATCGAATTCTTTACTAGATTGATTAATACTTGTTTTAATTGCTTTTTTTCAATAGATTGGCAGGTTATCTCTTCATAACGGATTACTTCGATAGTTACTTGATTCATAATGGCTGTCGAATCAAGCAGAATGACGACTTCTTCTACAATTTTATCTAACTGATAGGAATGGATAACTCCTTCCGAGGCTTGTGGTTTAGCCATAAATAATAGTTCGCTGACGACTTCATTGATTCGATCGATTTCATTAGCAATAATGGATAGGTAGTATTTATCCCGCCCTTTATTGGTATCCTCGAGAAGCGTTATAAATCCTTTAATAGATGTTAGGGGATTTCGGATTTCATGAGCGATACCGGCAGCCATCTCTCCGAGTACCCGCAGATTTTCAGATTTAATTAATACGGTTTCTTCTATCTTCTTTTGAGTAACGTCAACACCAATCGCTAACGTATAATGGCCCGTGCTGTCATAAGGAACAGGCAGAAAGGTCCAATCAATATAAATGGGGTTGGCGGCACTATTGTTCACATATTCCATCGTATCATTCTGTTTGTATTTTTCGTGAAGGATAACTTGGTTAATGAAGGGATGCCTGCTTATCCCGATCAGATCATCGCTGCTTTTCTCTAATACTTTTGAGAGTGCATCGTTCACAATCACTAAGGAATCTTCACTATCTCTAACAAACATATAATTTGGATTGAGATTAAGGATGATTTCTAAGAAGTTTCGCTGCTCATTTAATTGTTTATTTCCATCATGGATTAATTGGTGCTGTAAGTTAAAGTAGGCAATGAATAAACTTAACCCAGCAAATAGAGAGTTGAAGCAGGAGACGAATAAAGGCAAAATCAGAATACCGGAAATGATACCTCCAATGAAAATAAAGAACACAGCAAATACAATCGATTGAAAGAAACGTCGCATATAGGTGTTCATAATTTTA
>NZ_JAZVJO010000524.1:0-7222 GCF_059453735.1 Peribacillus sp.
TGCAAAATAATAAAAAGTTGCCGAAGCAACTTTTTATTTTAACGAAAACTCCTTTTTTTCTGATAGAACGCTAGGGATTTCTGATAATTCATGTACCGGTTTATAAAGGGGATGCGCTAGATCAATTTCATAATGATCTGCTTGCCAAGTATCCCTCACCACATGAATCCCCATAATGTCGTTCGCTAATGCTGGATAAATATCGCTCTTTAACGAGTTCCCAATCATCGCATACTCGTTATGACCATGTCTTTCCATAACGGCACGTAATGTACTTGGTGTTTTATACGGATAGACGTATGTTTCGTCCATAAATTCCGCAACACCGGATTGTTCGATTCTTCGTTTTTGCACCGCTTCGTCACCTGCTGTTAAGATAGCCATTGAATACCCGTCATTCTTAAGCTGTTGGATAACTTCTACTGAACCCGGGACGTTTTCATACTTCCGGATGTAAATATCCTGAACCACTTCTTTTAGTTCTTGTTGAAGAGAAGCATTCGACATCATTCCGTGTTCTTTAAAATATTCTGCAGAAGTAGTTAACCAGCTTTGTTCATATCTCGGTGGCAAAAAACCATACTTTTCAATTAAACTAATATCAATCATACGCTGCCGATTTAAAATATCATTTACCTGAAGGACGTCACCGAACAACTCCCTTGAGATAATCTCAGCACAAAGCGTATTGGATTTTTCGAATTCCGGATACGTGGTAATAATCGTATCGTCTAAATCCCAAATTAAGAATTTCTCTTTCATGATGCAGCAGACCTCCATTAAGAATTTACAGAAACTACTTCTCTATTAAACGAAGTTTAGCCTGTTTATCTTCCTATTCTACACCTTCTAGCAGAGAAAGCACTTACATTTACTTATTAAACGTAGACACGATGTCATCCGTGACATCCTCAATTGACTTCCCATTCGTATATATCACATACTTCGCCAATACTTTTTGTTGCATGCTTAATAAAGTGTTCATCCACATCTAAAACGTCTTGATCAGTCGTAAACTCGCGTAGCCGATGGTTTAAACCTTTACCGGCCCAATCAAAATAATCGTTTTATCAGCTGACAAATTCATCACTCCTCCTAGCTATCTACCAGAATTATCCTACCAACTATATTACTATACAATTAACTCTTCCATCGAGTTTTTTGTTAACAAAATGAATAGTTGGCTTAATAAACAGAGAGCTAGAATAACGTAGGAGGTTCTTAAAATATGAATACCATTTATCAGGAATGTATCCAAGCTTGTTTAGACTGCATAAAGGCATGTAATACCTGCTATGACGCCTATTTAAACGAAGAAGATGTTAAAATGATGGTTCCATGTATTCGAATGGACCGTGAATGTGCCGATATTTATGCATTTGCCGTAAAATCTATGGAAACCAATAGCCCATTTATACAACAAATCTGCCAAGCCTGTGCCGAAATTTGTGAAGCCTGTGGAAATGAATGCAAACAACATAACCATGAACACTGCCAAACATGTGCAGAAAGCTGCTTTACCTGTGCAGAAGCATGCCGCAAAATGGTTGCCTAATACTAAAAAGCAACTATCTTCTGTAAATCAGAAAATAGTCGGCTTTTTAATTCAGCTTATTCACATCTAGGTTTCTAGAAGTCTCCCTAATCCCCCCGTCGGTATCTTGTTTAGCTGTTTTTTTTAAAATGACTCACTTTCTTTGATCGCTACCTAATTTAGCTGGGGAACTCACGATGATTTTCCTGAAAAACGCATTAATCTCGTCTGAGTTCGTAGTATTACCGTCTACGCACCACGTATTCCCGTCTAGCGGTGGGTTATTCCCGTCTGAAGGTCTAGAAGCTTTCGTGGATACCCCCGCTGGTATCTTGTTTAGCTGTTTTTAAAAATGACTCACTTTCTTTGATCGCTGCCTAATTTAGGTAGCGAACTCACGATAATTATCCTGAAAAACGCATTAATCCCTTCTGAGGTCGTCATATTCCCGTCGGGGCCTATCGTATTCCCGTCTACGCACCATGTATTCCCGTCTAGCGGTGCGTTATTCCCGTCTGAGGTCTGGGAAGCCTTCCAAGATGCCAAGGCCGATATCTTATTTAGCTATTTTGTCGGAGGTCCTACTGTTATTTTTCTGATAAACTCATATCCGGTAATAATTACTTCTCTTTCTTTAGTTTCTCAGGGTTTTTCACTTTTATCGAAACGACTTCTCCGCAGTCTTAACAAACGGTAAAAATTCTCTCTGAACCAATGGACAGTTTCTTATCCATAGGGCGAAGATTAACGAAATCCATTGCTTGTACAAAGGATTTCCCTTCACTACTTTTGCATTGCATTGCTAAATTAGTCATTTTTATTCCTCCTTTTATATCTCTTTTTACGTTTATTAGTGTAATAGGTTTCATGTCCTACTTACGTTGTCTAACATATTGACAGTTCCCGTTTGTAGTACTTTCATATAAAATTAAAGAATATGGATAATGGAATATAATTAGTTGGTTTGTAATGGGAGGATATTATGAGAAAATTCCTAAAGATTTTTGGCTTACTTGTAGTCATTCTTCTCGTTGGCGGTTTTACGGGGTTTTATATCTGGTCGCAATTTACATACGATGGTACGGATCAGTTAGAAGCGCTTGTCCCTATTGATGAGATTGATGTGGTCGATAATTGGCTGGTACTCACCCCTGAGGAGAAAGCTAAAGGCGGAATTGTATTATATCCAGGTGCTAAAGTAGAACCTGCTGCCTATCGGTATTATGCACAAGGATTGGCTGATACCGGCTATCTGGTTGTTATTCCACAAATGACATTTAATTTCGCCATCTTTAATCAAAATATTGCGGAGGATGTAATGGAGCAATACCCTGAGATAGACAATTGGTATGTAGAGGGTCATTCTCTTGGGGGTGTGGCTGCATCAGGTTTTGCGTATACCCATCAAGAAGAGATTAGCGGTGTTATTTTACTAGGTTCCTATCCGGCTGATTCCACTGACTTCTCTGATACTGACATACCGATGCTTTCATTGTTTGCTGAACATGATGGATTATCCACCCCAAAAAAAATTGAAGAAACGAAATCCTTATTATCTTCCGATGTATGGTTACATGAGATTGAAGGTGGTAATCATGCTGGTTTTGGGATGTATGGATCACAAAAAGGAGATAATGATGCTACAATTTCTGTAAAAGAACAACAGGATGAAATGATTAAAACGACTACGGATTGGCTCAAACAATATGATGAAGAATAACCCTTCTACTTCTGCAGAAGGGTTATTTTTCACTAGGAATATTCCTTTAACAGGCTGCTCCGTAAACTAGGAGATAAGGCATCCACTGCTAAAACTTTTTCAAGCTTTTCTTTATTCAATTTATCAAAGAATTTCACATCATTGACCAATGAAACAGGTACTTGCTTTGCATGTGGTTCCAGAAGCACTAGGTTATCTTGTTGACACACGTTTCCTTCTTCTAAAACTCTGAAAAGAAATCCGGTATAGCCAGTATGTCTCATGCGAACTACCAAATCTGGCACCTCATATTTGGCTGCTAATTTATAGCAAGGATTCCTTGGTTCAGATACTTGAATGACTGCCTCTCCGAATGAAAATATATCTCCAATGTGTGCATGTTTCTCAGTCAGCCCCACAACCGTTAGATTTTCACCAAACAAGGCCGTATCTTCCATTTTAGCCAAAATACCATCCCAATAGCTATAGTAATCATATGGATACAAACATAATGCTTTATCTTCGCCTCCATGATCTTTAAAGGCCTGTTCATCACCTTGTAAGCCCATTTTCCCTAAAAAAACAGGCTCATTAATCGATTGTTTTCGAATAGCGGATTCAAAACTACGCTTCCCATAAGTATGTATTTCAATCTTACCTATATTAAGTGACTTCACACGATAACTTGATTTCGGCATAATATTCCCCTTCTCGTTTTATTTCCATTTTATCCTACATATTCTAGATTTTCTATGAACATCAATAAAACTAAATCTATCTAATTAAAATTAACTCTTCTAAAGCACTTAAAGGTGTCTATAATCGGTCCATCTGCTGCCTAAGCACTTTACACCTTATCACCTGTTTTTGATTTCTTCATCTTTCTTACATAATCAGTCGGACTATGGAAAAAATGAACAGTATACATATATCGTATTTTTGAAAGTGGGTTTGTTATGCCTTTTCGTCGTTTCAATCAAAAAAATAGTCGTCATTCTAATCAACTTTCTTCTGATTTAAGCCAGAATATACATACATTCAAAAATGCTTTCGAGGATTGCTCAGATATCGTATTTCGTCCGTTTTTAATTAATGGTGAAAAAAAAGCCATGCTGATTTATTTTGTAGGGATGGTTGACTTTCCAGAATTAGATACAAATGTACTGTCACCATTAATGGAGAAGAACGAATCGCAAGAAAAAGATATGGCACAGTGGATACAGGAAAAACTATCTGTTGCCAAGGTATCGGAAATAACCACCATTAAAGCGAGCATCCAGGAAATCTCAATGGGAAACACCCTTTTACTGGTCGATCAAGAAGTTATGGGTGCAGCCATTGAACTAGTTGGATATGAGAAACGTACTATAGAAGAGCCATCTTCTGAGCAGGTAGTAAAAGGTCCACGAGATGGATTTACTGAAACCATAAACGTAAATATTGCTTTAATTAGACGAAGAATCAGAAATCCAAAATTAAAAGTAAAAACGTTAAAAATTGGACGGAGCAGTCAAACCGATGTTTCCATGATGTTTATAAGCAACCTTGCCAATGAAACATTAGTTTCTGAAGTCTATGACCGATTAAAACGGATTGATATCGATGGAGTAATCGAAACACAATATATTGAAGAACTGATAGAAGATCACCCTGTTTCTCCCTTCCCGCAGATTCTTAGTACTGAACGACCCGATACCTGTGCAGCAAGCCTTTTAGAAGGCAGAGTGATTATTCTGGTTGATGGAAATCCCTTTGTGATGATTGCGCCCACTACACTTTTATCGCTGCTTCAATCAAGTGAAGATTATTATCAGCGGTATATTTTAGGTTCTGCCGTCCGGCTATTGCGTTATTTTTACGTTGGGATTTCTTTGCTGCTTCCTTCACTCTATGTAGCTGTTTTAAGCTTTCATCAAGAAATGCTGCCAACTAAGTTGATTATTAGTATTTCGACCTCCCGGGAAGTCGTTCCTTTCCCAGCTATTGTTGAAGCATTAATAATGGAAGTTACCTTTGAAGCCCTTCGCGAGGCTGGGGTAAGGCTTCCGAAACAAATTGGTTCTGCCGTGAGTATTGCTGGTGCTTTGGTTGTAGGTCAAGCAGCGATTCAAGCCGGGATCGTTTCACCGCCAATGGTCATGGTCGTAGCATTAACGGGAATCGCCTCCTTTACGATTCCTAGATACAACCTAGGTGCAACATTTAGGCTATTGCGCTTTCCAATGATTGCGCTCGCTGGAACATTAGGCATCTTGGGAATCATGCTGGGTCTGCTCGTGATTCTTACACATCTATGTACGTTAAGATCATTTGGGGTACCTTATCTTTCTGGCATAGCTCCTATGCAAAAAAATAGCTTCAAGGATTTCCTAATTCGTGCTCCATGGTGGATGCAATCAACACGTCCTCATTTTACCGGGAAGTACAACAAATTCAGACAAGGACCTAATCAAAAACCAGGTCCTCAACAAGGCGGTGAGTAACCTGGACAGATCGGAAAAAATTTCATCCTTTCAATTAGGGATACTCATTTATTCAGCTATAGCCGTTACGGCCATTCTCTATTTACCCGCAGCTAGTTATAGTTCTGCCGAACGAGATTTTTGGTTTTCGCCAATTATTTCGTCACTTTTTGGTATTCTTACCGTCTTTTCAGTCACTCAATTAGGCAGTTATTATCCAAATGATACCTTAATTCAATACAGTAATAAAATCATTGGGAGAATTGCCGGTAAAATTTTGGGCGCACTATTCCTCATTTACACATTAAGTGTGGCCATTCAAGTAACCTGGCAATATGGGGAGTTTGTCAATGCTTACTTTCTCCCGCGTACTCCCCGGGTTGTCGTACTTGGAAGTATGGCCTTGATTTGTGCCTATGCCATTCGTCAAGGGGTTGAAGTCATTGCAAGACTTGCACAAATTCTAACTCCTATTATCTTTCTTGCATTCATTTTCGTATTTATCCTTCTTCTTCCAGATGTGGATTTAAATCATATTCAGCCCATCTTTGGTAACGGATTAATGCCAGCAATTAAAGGTTCATTTTTCTCCAATCTTTGGTTTAGTGAATTCATTGTCCTTGCTTTTTTTCTGCCTTCTCTAAAAGATCAGAAAAACATAAAAAAATGGTCGTTCATTTCTTTACTCTTTGTCACGCTGACAATGGTCTTGATGAATATTATTGCACTCCTTACCTTAGGAAATTCAACGGGCGAGTTAAATGCCCCGCTCATTAATGCAGTTCAATATATAGATATCGGCAATTTCTTATCCCATATTGAAGCGGTGGTTATGGCCTTTTGGATTGCCGGTGCGTTTATTAAAATAAATGTCTTCTATTATGTTCTTACAGTAGGCACTTCTCAATGGCTAAATCTTACTGACTATCGACCGATCGTAGTTCCTATTTTATTTTTAAATGTTATGCTCGCCATTTGGTTCGTACCAAATGTTACTGCCTATAACGTATATATGCATACGATTGATGGAATAGTTGGCCCAATCATCTATACGTTTCTCCCCTTATTTCTTCTTCTTATCGCTTTTATTAGGAAAGGATGGTAAGAGAGTTATGATCGATAAGCGAATTGGATTGATTCTAGTAAGCTGTTTGCTGCTAACTGGATGCTGGGATCGAAAAGAGCTAAATGAGATTGCTTTAGTTAGAGGAATCGGGATTGATAAGCTCGATAATGGTCAAATAGAAATAAGTGTAGAAATATCGGTTCCGAAAGCTCCAAGTGGAGCTGGAAGTGAAAGCGAAGGAACGGCTCTCGGCAGTGGAGGGATTACGCTTCCTATCGTTCGAACAGGACGCGGAGTGACCATTCCAGATGCATTAGAAAAACTTCAGAAAGTAATTCCTAGAAAGATATTCTGGGGACATACTGAGGTCATCATTATCAACGAAAAACTTGCAAAAAAAGAAGTTAAAAGCAAGGAGAATAAAAAGAATATCAAAAGTAATAAGAAGCCTGCTCAAAAGC
>NZ_JAZVJO010000525.1:0-16207 GCF_059453735.1 Peribacillus sp.
TTTCCATACGTTTTTTACCTTCAAAAGCAAAAGGTTTAGTAACCACACCAACAGTTAAAGCACCGATTTCTTTAGCAATCTGTGCAATGACAGGTGCAGCACCTGTTCCGGTTCCGCCCCCCATACCTGCAGTAACGAATACCATATCCGACCCTCTTAAAGCCTCTTCAATTTGTTCTTTGCTTTCTTCTGCAGCCTTTTTCCCAACTTCCGGATTTGCACCTGCTCCTAATCCACGAGTCAGCTTGCCGCCTATTTGCATCTTAATTTCAGCTTTTGATAGATTAAGTGCTTGAGCATCAGTGTTAACAGAAATAAACTCTACTCCCTGAACACCATGTTCAATCATTCGGTTTACCGCGTTGTTTCCTCCGCCGCCAACCCCTATTACTTTTATAGTTGCTAATGAATCTAAATTAGAATCAAACTCTAACATGTTAATCCTCCTATTTGGCAGTAATCCAATTTTCGTATCTATTCAAAAAAGTAACCCATGATTTTTTTGAATTTGGATTCACCTTTTTCCACCGGTTTTTTCTCTGAACGTTCTTTTACTTGTTGATTTTGTTTTTGTGTTGAGCGCTGCTCATTTTTTTCTTTAACAGAACCTGCAGCTACTGGGGTTTTTGTATGACTGTTCACTGCTCTTGCTTTTTTGCAAGCATGCTTAATTAGACCTACAGCTGTAGTGTATTGTGGTTCACGAACTCCGATATAATTCGGTTCTGCTGCTCTTACTCTATTTTGGAACACATACTGGGCAAGCTCTAAAACACCCGGCATTTTAACTACTCCACCGGTAAGAACAAAACCACCTGGAATATCCTCGAAACCGAGTCTATGCAGCTCGTCCAAGACCATTTCAAATATCTCGGTCATTCTCGCTTCAATAATATCGGAGAGCATCAGCTGGTTGCACGGCTGCTGTTGGTCACTCCCGATAATTGGAATATTAAATACATCTTCTTCAGAAGCATCATCATAAAAAGCATGACCATGCTTAATTTTAATTTTCTCTGCTTCATCAGTTGAAGTACGCAGAACAATTGATAAATCCTTCGTCAGTGTTTCACCACCGATTGGTATAACTAAGGAATGTTTTAAATATCCTTGTTCAAAAACAGCAAGTGTAGTTGAACCTCCGCCAATATCCAGAAGCGCTACCCCTAGTTCTTTCTCATCTTTTGATAATACCAACGATCCGGCAGCCAGCGGCTGCAGCGCTATATCAGTAATTTCAAGACCTGCTTTTTCTACACAGCGTAATGTATTATGTAAGATCGTGCGTAAACCGGTGATTAAGATTCCTCTCATTTCGAGACGGACACCAATCATGCCTCTTGGATCATTGATTTCATCTAATTCATCCACTTTATAATAGATAGGAAGCACATCAATGATTTCCCGATCGGACGGAATGGTAATGAGCTCTGCTGCTTCACGTACACGCTGCACATCATTTTGTGTGATTTCTTTATTTTCGCTCGATACAGCTACTACACCATGGCATGGCTGAAGCGTGACGTGATTTCCGCTGATACCGACGACCACTTTGCTTATTTCCATTCCAATCATTCTCTCTGCCTGTTCCACTGCACGTTGAATGGATTGGACAGTTTCATCTATATCGACAATCGAACCTTTTTTTAACCCATCCGATTTAACGTTTCCTACACCGATTATATTTAGTGTTTCGTTGACCATTTCCCCAATGATTACTTTCACACTGGATGTACCGATGTCAAGACTTACGTATATTTCATTGCTGTTCACTCCATGGCACCTCCTTCAAAATTAACACTCTTACCTGGTTGAACGATTATTCTATTAATACTAATGTACCCACATAAACTTTATTGGCAAACTAATTTAACAAGAGGCAAGGAAAGGCCGATTTATACAAGCTTCACATATATTTGGTCATACGTTTATTATATAAGCGGTATACTTCTTTACTCAATTCGCCATTCATTTCTAATTTCCTTTAAATTTTAAATATTTTTTTGGTTTATTTCCAAATGATTAGTCAGCTTTCTGTTATGTAACGACTTTAACTGTCATCAAATCCCAAAATGCAAGTTAAATATAAGTCTACACCAAGAAAGACACCTAGCAAAGCTAAAGTTTAGGCAGAGATGTAAAAAATTGCTTTATTTGACTGCCGGCTCAAGCCGGCTTATGTTCTCCTAAACTCTAAATATCGGAAATTGAAATAAAAATGCAGATAAATCCTGCTGATAACCTCAGACACTACTCTAGATACTATTGAAAAAGATGTCAAAGAAAAATATCGATTATGGATAAATAGTTCGTTTTTCCAGCCGATTTTCAGTTGATAATTTATTGCTTCGTGTCTTTTTCTTTTTTATCCTCTACAGGCTCGTATGCTTTAAAAAACGACCCGACTTCGAGGTCGATCACCCCTTTTACATCGGGATCAAGCTGACCAACGATTGAAGGATAATGAACGAGCTTTTCTGACAGTGTTCTTGTTGTGGCACTAACCTCGAATCCATCATTCATAAACATAGTTACATGGTATTTATCAGTTTTGGTAGGCTCAGAATAGATTTCAGAAATAGAATTAAGAACGGCTTCCGGCAAAGCTTTTAATTGTTCTAGAAGCAGATTTAATGCTTCCCCTTCTTGATAGCCAAGCAATACAGGAGCATAAACGGGAATCTCTCCTTTATGGAGTTTATCCAGAATTTTCCCATTCTCCATAATTGGATAAAACCGATCAGCTTTTACTAAATAAGCCATACGATTATGTTCTTTTACATCTATAACGATTGTGTTCGGCAATTTAACCTTCACTTTTACACTTTTAATTTCCGGCAGTGTCTTTACATTAGCAATCGTTTCTTTTTTGTCCACGTTCCAAACGCTTGCGTCCTTACTCAGCTTACTTGCTTTACTAATTTGAGCGGATGAGAGATACCGATTTCCTTCGACCTCAACTGATCGAATATGACTTAAAGGCGAAAGGAAATATAGGATACAAGCAATCAGAATAAAAAACACCAAGAGTAACATTGTTAAGCGTCGATTAGCCTTTCTTTTCCTTACTTCTTTCAGTTTTGGGATGCGGTCCTCTATTGAGACAATCTTTCCGTTCTCCAATTTGTACACCTCTTCCCGAATAAATGAAGCGTACGGGCCTGATGGTACTGAAGCAGCAACAGTCCAACCGCAGGCCTGTTCACCGGTTTAACTCATTAACAGCCAATAATCAACTTCTGACTCCAGCTGCATACCTTACGGCTGAATTAAGGTCATAACATCCTCTGCGCTTTCAAATCCGTCATACGCTACAATTCCTTAATCAGATACAAGTAATTTTACTATTTTTTACTAAACCTTTATATGGTTTAGGACGAGTTCAGTTCTGTTAAAAGGAAAATGCCCAGGATAATTCATGACACGCTGATTGACATTTCAAAACAAGATTTCTAAGATGAATTAACTACTGGTTGAGTAAAGATAAAGTATTGCACTGTCTGGTTTTACCCTCTTCTACTATAGTCTAAACAGCCCTTTAATGCCAACATTTCCATCGCAAAAATCACGAAAGAATCTAAGCATCAGCACGAAATATTTCCTTTCAATTGTGTACAATCAATGTAAGCGTTCTTGTTTTATTCATCTTTGCCGAACCCTATAACAATCTGTCGTCTGCCTTTCGGCTTCATGCTTATTATCGGTTTACCAGCCAGCTTATTACACTTTTTTTTAAAAAGGCTGCAAATATGGGGTTTGGAATGAGTTCTTTTCAAATTTATGCTTATTCGTACGAATAGATCCAAGTGGAGATATGTTTCGTTCTGATTTGTCCGATCAAATAGGTCTGTATCTTTAAAATGGCGCTCTATTATCGCCTCAAAGTGTGTATGTGAATCTATTTTTAAACAGTCCGAATTTTACATCCAGTTTACGTTTAGAAAGACTGTTGATTGTAGTGGAAGGCGCGTAGACTCCTGCGGAAACAGCGGGACAGGTGAGACCCCGCAGGAACGTTAGCATTGATACGGCTCGCCGCCCGCCCGCGGAAAGCGAAGAGCCTGAAACGGAAATCAATTGCCCACATAAAACAAAAAAGAGGGAGACTCAAGAAAAAATTGAGTCTCCCTCTTTTTTAATATCTAGAATATCTACTGATATTTAACAAGACACCGATGGCAATTAACATAAGTGTTAGGGATGATCCTCCATAACTTAAAAATGGAAGGGTGATTCCTGTTACCGGCATCAATCCAATGACTACGCCAATATTAATCATGACTTGAATGGCAACCATCGCAATAATCCCAACTGCAATCAAACTTCCATATAAATCTGGTGCACCGAGTGCAATCCTGATTCCCCGCCATAATAACAGTGCAAATAATAGAATGACCAATGATCCGCCAATAAAACCAAGTTCCTCAGACAATATCGCAAATATAAAATCGGTCTGTGGTTCTGGGAGATAGAAAAACTTTTGACGACTTTGGCCTAACCCAAGACCGAACAGTCCGCCTGGTCCAATTGCGTAAAGTGACTGGATAATTTGAAAGCCGCTCCCAAGCGGATCTTCCCAAGGATCAAGGAATGAGGTAATCCGTTTCATTCGATAGGGAGCGGATAGTATAAGTCCGACAAACCCTGCCACACCAATTAGACCTAATAGAACGAAATGACTGACCCTTGCTCCCGAAATAAATATCATGACAATACATGTCCCAATCATAACCGTGCCTGTACCAAGGTCCGGCTGGAGCATAATTAATCCAAAAGCTAAAAAGACCATTCCAAGCGAAGGGAGCAGACCTTTTTTAAATGACGTGATGAGCTTTTGCCGTTCAGACAGAAACTTTGCCAGAAAAGCAATCATAGCCAGTTTCATAAATTCTGAAGGCTGGATGCTAAAGGCTCCAACTCCAATCCAGCTTCGCGAACCATTCCTAGCCATACCTATTCCTGGTACTAAAACAATAACCAAGAGTACAAAACACACGATAATAATCACCTTAGACCATGTTCTCCAGGTCCAATAATCAACATTCATAATAAAAAACATTGCGATGACTCCAACAAACGCGAACAGCATCTGCCTTTTAACAAAATAAAAGGAATCACCATCAAATTTATAGGTGGCCCAAATGGCGCTCGCGCTGTATACCATAATTAAACCGATGGCCAAAAGACTTAGAGTAACGATAATTAATACTAAATCGGGATTGGATTTTTTTAATGGCAAAACGAAACACCTCATGGAAGATATTAGAGTGTCCGTTATGGGATCACAAAAGCATATCCAAAGAAAAAAGCGATAAAACTATTTTTATCGCTTTTTTTCTTAGCTGCTGCTTTTATTACGTCCATTTTGAAGGACAGCCCTTATTTCAGTTTATGCACTGCTTCCACAAACATGTCACCACGTACCTCAAAACTTTTATATTGGTCCCAGCTGGCACATGCCGGAGAAAGCAGAATACAATCACCTTCGGCCGAGATGCCAAATGCTTCTGGCACGGCCTTTTCTACATTATCGACACGTTTAATGATTGTTATTCCTGCTTCTCTCGCAACACGTTCAATTTTTTCTGCTGTTTCGCCAAACGTAATCACCGCTTTAACATGCCCTAGATAGGGCTTCAGTTCATCAAACTCATTGCCGCGGTCCAAGCCTCCCGCTAGCAAGATGACTGGTTCTGAGAAAGCAGAGAGCGCTTTGCTGGCTGCCAGAATATTAGTAGCCTTAGAATCATTGTAAAATCTGCGTTCATTTATTGCAGTCACATATTGCAGTCGGTGCTGAACACCATGAAACGTCGCCAAAACCTCTTGTATCACTTCATTGGATGTTCCTTTCAACTTAGCGGCCGCAACAGCTGCTAAGATGTTTTCCTGATTATGCTGTCCAGGCAGAACAATTGCTGAAAGGTCTACAATTTTCTCTCCGCGGAAATATACTGCTTCAGCTTCTATGTACGCTCCATTTTCATGTTTCGTATTTGTAGAAAAAGGTACTAGTTCAGCGAGCGTTTCTGCAGCCATCTGTCTTGTTTCTTCTTGATCTGCATTGTAAATAAAGTAATCTGATTTCGACTGATTAGCCGTAATTGCGGCTTTCGCATCAATATACTCCTGTTTTGAACTATGGTAGTCCAAATGAGCATCATAAATATTTGTGACAATCGCTATTTCTGGTTTAAATTCGTCGATACCCATTAACTGGAAGGAAGATAATTCTATGACTATGTTGTCATCTTCTTCAGCTTTCTCAGCAACACCTGATGCTACAGTCCCTATATTTCCTGCAATCAGGGGACGCTTGCCGCCTCTTTCTAACATTTCAAAGATTAAGGTTGTCGTCGTCGTCTTCCCGTTTGTACCTGTAATCCCCACAAACGGAGCTTTACTGACCTGATACGCTAGTTCAACTTCTGTAATAACAGGAATACCTTTATCAATTGCTCCTTTTATCAAAGGATTCCTATATGGGATACCTGGATTTTTAACAATTAGTTCAAAGCCTTCATCCAAAAGCTCAATTGGATGGCTGCCACATACTACTTTAATTCCCTGTTCAAGCAGTTCCTGTGCCTCCGGGTTTTCTGAAAGAGGTTTCATATCATTTACCGTCACAAATGCACCTAACTTATGCAATAAGGATGCAGCGGTAACCCCGCTTTTAGCTAAACCTAATACAAGAATTTTCTTTCGTAAATAATTTGTTGTCTCTTTCATTTATACCCACACCTCTAAGTAAATTCCTAATACGGCTAATAGTAAACCAACACTCCAAAATGTTGTAACCACTCTCCATTCTGACCATCCAGTTAATTCATAATGATGGTGCAGCGGGCTCATTTTAAATATCCGTTTTCCTCTAGTTTTAAATGAAGCTACCTGCAGAATAACAGAAAGTGTTTCTATTACAAACACACCGCCGATAATAATTAGAACCAGCTCTGTCTTAGTGAGGAGTGCAATCGTTGCAATAGCACCACCAAGAGCTAAAGATCCAGTGTCACCCATAAATACTTTTGCTGGATGTGCATTAAATACTAAGAAACCAAGAACAGAGCCAACTACAGCAACAGAAAAAATGGCTACGTCATATTGAGAAAGGTTCCAAGCCAGAACCGCGAACGCACCAAACGCAATAGCAGATGTACCTGAAACTAGTCCATCAAGTCCGTCGGTTAAGTTAACTGCATTTGAGAATCCAACCAGCCAAAAAATAACAATAATCATATAAAACCATCCGGTATCAAAGGCAATATCTGTTCCTGGAATAGATATCGCTGAATTAAATGTTTCGCTGGTCCGATAAATAAAATAAAAAATAACGGAAATAACAATTTGACCAATCAGCTTTTGTATGGACGTTAATCCTAAATTTCGTTTCATTACTACTTTAATAAAGTCATCTAAAAATCCGAGTAATCCAAAGCCAAGCATGACAAATAATAATAAATAGACCTCAACAGAAGGCTCAGAAAACTTATACGTCATAATCAAGGTCGCCAATGTAACCGACAAAAGAATAACAAGGCCGCCCATTGTTGGCGTTCCTGATTTTTTTTGATGTGATTTTGGTCCCTCAACACGTATACTCTGACCAAATTTAAGTCTTCTTAAAAATGGGATAAAGATCGGAGAAAGTAAAACTGTGATTAAAAACCCTGTCAATATTGTGTAAAAAATAACCTGTTCTAGCATGACCTTGTTCCCTCATTCCTGGCACACAAATGCATTTGTTTGTTACCATTTTTTTCATTTCATCATATGTTATAGTTTTATATTTAGAAGACTTTTTTCAGCCGCGATCGTATTTTATGGCTTTTCTGTACGATACTTCTCGATCAATTCCTTGGCCACTGCACGATCATCAAAATCAAGGACTTCACTGCCGACGATTTGATATGTTTCATGGCCCTTACCAGCAATCACGACCACATCCCCAGCTGAAGCCTTAGAAACGGCATACTCAATCGCTTTTTTTCTGTCTGGAATTACTTGATACAATTTATCTGTAACCCCTTCTTCCATATCGGCTAAAATCTGATTAGGATCTTCACTTCTTGGATTGTCTGAGGTAAAGATAGCGTCAGTAGCATATTCACACGCTATTTGTGCCATAAGTGGCCGTTTTGTTTTATCTCGATCGCCTCCGCAGCCTGCAATCACAAAAATTTTCTTTTTGGCAAACTCTCCTACCGTTTTTAAAACGTTTTCCAGACTGTCTGGAGTATGCGCATAATCCACAATTACCAGATAATCCTGATTGCCTTGCACCAGTTCGAATCGACCAGAAACTCCTTCTACCGCTTCAATTGAAGCAATAATTTGGTCAAGATCTATTCCTGAACACAAAGCAGCTCCCATTGAGGCTAAGACATTATAAACACTAAATTTCCCAACCAACTGAAGTTTCATTGACTTCGTTGTATTCTGGTAAACAAGTGTCAATTCTGTCCCCTTCGAAGTGATGACGATATCCTTCGCTGTCAAGTCAGCCGCATGCTCAATTCCATATGTAAATACGTTTGCAGCGGTGACTTTAATAAAGTCCTCGGTCGCTTCGTCATCCGCATTTAAAACAGCAAATTTTGGACGACCGGGTAAATAGGCATTACCTAGCTGGGAGAATAACAGCGATTTTGCAAATTTATAACGTTCCATCGTTTTATGAAAGTCCAGATGATCTTGAGTTAGATTCGTAAAAACAGCGATATCATAATCGCAGCCATGGACGCGGCCAAGTTCCAAGGCATGTGAGGATACCTCCATAATCGCTGTCTCAACATCTGCCTTAACCATTTTATTGAAATGCTGCTGCAGTGTAATACTATCTGGAGTCGTATTTTTTGTTTCTAGAATTTCATCAGCAATTTTTGTATACATCGTACCGATTAATCCAGTTTTCTGCTTTTGATCATTAAAGATCTTTTCCAGGATATGACTTGTCGTTGTCTTGCCATTTGTGCCAGTAATCCCGATTAAACGTAACCCTTGCGTTGGATGATCATAAAAAGCGTCAGCAAGAACCGCCATCGCACGTTGTGTGTCTCGAACAACAATCACGGGAACCGTAAGATCTAAATTCCTTTCTGCAAGAACTGCCTGTGCCCCTTGTTCTACAGCAGCTTGAGCAAAATCATGACCATCTACTGTATATCCTTTCACACAAACAAATAAACTTCCCTGACTGACTTTACGATTATCATGTTCAATCGAGGTAATTTCGGGGTTTCCCCCTTCAAACAATGATTGTGTTTTTAAATGTGCTAATAACGTTTGAAGCTTCATCATTTTTTCCTTCCCTCTTAAACCTATTTTGAGTCATTCATTATAAAGGACCATATTCATTCTGTCGAGAAAAGAGACTAATACCAAAAAAAGCCAAGCTCGGTCCAGCTCCGTAAAGAAAGCGGCTGATTTCTCCAGCCGCTTTAACTCAAATCCTATTTTATACTTATTCTTGGCTTTCGCCAAGATATAATCTTATTGTTGAGCCTTCTTTCACCTTAACTCCGGCTTCAGGTGATTGTTTTACCACTTTTTCACCTTCGCCTGCTACGTCAATTTTCAGTTCCACCTGTTGAGTTTGAAGATCTTTAATCGTCATACCTACAACATCCGGCACTTCAATCATGACTGGGTCGAGCCAATTCTTTTCTTTTTCGATTTGATCCTTGCGGGGCTTAACTCCCATTGCCCGTAAAGCATCCTCCATGATATTACCAACGATAGGTGCAGCAACTACTCCTCCAAATTGCACAGTGTCTTTTGGATTATCCACCGCAATATAGACTACAAGTTCTGGCTTATCGGCAGGAGCGAATCCAATAAATGAGACGATATGATTATTTTCTAAATAACGTCCATTTTCCGCCTTTTGCGCAGTACCCGTTTTACCGCCGACACGATAGGATTCTACAAACGCTCCCTTCCCGCTTCCTTTAGCAACAACGGATTCAAGTGCATTTCGAACTTGCTTAGATGTTTCCTCTGAAATAACTCTTCGTTTCGCTTCAGGGGTCTTTTTCATAATCGTTTCACCCGATTGTGAATCAACAAGTTCACTAGCAATATATGGCGTATAAAGAATTCCCCCATTTACCGCTGCTGATACAGCTGCAACCTGTTGAATAGGTGTAACCGACACACCTTGCCCAAATGAAGTGGTTGCTTGTTCAACAGGACCTACTTTATCCATATTAAACATGATTCCCGTTCCTTCACCTTGCAGATCTATTCCTGTTTTCTTCCCAAAACCAAAATCACTGATATATTGAAAGAGTTTATCTTTACCAAGCCGGGTACCAAGTTCAACAAAGCCTGGATTGCATGAATTTTCAACAACCTCTAAGAAGGTTTGCGAGCCATGTCCCCCGCTTTTCCAACAATGAAGAGTGGCTCCAGCTACCTTCACATGGCCGGAATCATAGAAATGATCATGAAGAAGATTAACTTTCTTTTCTTCAAGCGCTGCGGCTAGTGTAATAATTTTGAATGTTGAACCAGGCTCGTAACCGCTCCAAACCGGCAAATTTCGATTATACACTTCCGGTGGAACATCTTGGAATTTAGCAGGGTCAAAGGTTGGCCGGCTGGACATAGCCAAAACTTCACCATTATTAGGATTCATGGCAATGGCTATAACACCATCTGGATTATACTGCGCCTCTGCATTATCCAATTCACGTTCTACGATTGTTTGAATCTTACTGTCTATCGTTAATTTTAATTGATCCCCATCTACAGGTGCTTTATAATCATCTGCAATGTTTTCCATCCTGCTTCCCTTTGCATCGGAATAAAATTTCACATATCCTCGCTGTCCGCTCAATTCTTTATCATACGATAATTCAATCCCCATTAGACCTTGATTATCTGAACCGGCAAATCCCAGGACATGTGACAAGTATTCACCAAACGGATAATGACGTTTGGAATCTTCTGCAATATAAACCCCCTTTAACCCGAGAGCCTTTATTTCTTTTGCTTTTTCATGGGAAATTTTTCGACCTTCAGGAAGACGGACACTCATTTCCTTCTTTGTAATCCATTTGTATGCCTTTTCTTTTGACATATCTAGAATAGTTGCCAGTTTTTCTGCTGTTTCTCCCGCATTTACCACTTGTCTTGGAATGACGTATACAGTAGGGGCCGATATATTAGTTGCAAGCTTAACCCCGTTCTTATCCAAGATTTCTCCTCGCTTTGGCTCAAATGGAATATCACGGCTCCATGAATCTTTTGCCAATCCCGTTAACTTATTTCCCAGGTAAAATTGAACGACCCCCAGCCGGATATCAATAATCAAGAAAATTACTAATCCCGCGACCAGCACAAATGCAAGCCGTTTCCTTACCGTAACATTAGAAACACGCAAAACCGAGCACCTCCCTTTATGCTTGTACATATATATGTTTCCATAGAATAAAAAAGTACAAATTATAGAAAGGTCGTTATCAAGTACTGGTTCCGAGTTTTCCTATAAAAAACAAAATAGGCTGTCGATTTCTCGACAGCCTCAAAAAACTTAGAACGTTAATCCGAAACTTCATCTTCAGCCTTTTCCTCAGACTGTTTCTTTGACTGCTTTGTCAATTGAGAAGGATGCTTCAATTCGACGATGCAATACTCACCTTTTTTTATAACTTTTCCTACTTTAAGATTTTGTTTACTCACATACCCGCTGCCAGCTGTGTTAAGCTGCAATCCTGCAAGATTGGCAAACTTCATCACATCTCTTAATGACCATCCTGTCATATCAGGTGCTATCATGTTTCCATCTGTTCGGAGAATCACTTTCTCACCTTCAAGTAAAGTGGTGCCTGCCTTTGGAGATTGTTCAACAATTGTCGTACCTTTGCCTAATAGTACCGGCTCATTTCCAGCCTTTTTTAAACTAGCAGCAACAGTTGATACATGTTGACCTTTATAATCTTCAAGTTTTCCAGCGTCCTGACTTTTGATGTTTGTAGGCTTAATGTTTAAATATTGCAGACTATTTTTCATCACAGGGTTAAAGATAGCTGATAAGGCATCTGCCCCAGCTTTCCCTTCTTTAAGCTGTGGTTGTTTGACTGCTACATATATGACTAGTTCCGGATCATCTTTCGGAGCCATTCCAATAAAGGAATAAATATAATCCGATGCTCCTCGAACAATTTTACCGCCTTCACTATATTGGGCGGTCCCTGTTTTTCCGGCCACTTCGTATCCATCAATTTTGTATTTTTTTCCTGTTGCATGTTTGCCAGTAATAACAGTTCCTAAATATTCACGAACCTTTTTCGCTGTTTCAGCAGATATTGGTTGACCGGCAGCTGACGGCTTTGTAGTTTTGGTGTTTTTGCCCGTATTGCCATCCGTAATTTCTTTGATCACATACGGCTTCATCATCTTGCCGTCATTAGCAATCGCAGACGCTGCTTGTATCTGCTGAACCGGTGTTATGGCTGTTGCCTGCCCCATTGCTGTCGAAGCTTTATCACGTTTATATTTATACTGGATGATTCCTGCAGTTTCAAAAGGCAGATCAATTCCAGTTGGTTTTTCAAAACCAAATTTTGTTAGGTATTCTCTATACTTGTCAGCACCTAATTTATCCATAGCAATCGTAGCAATCCCTACATTAGATGAGCGTTGAATACCATCTAAGAAAGTAATTCTCTTCCCAGCTGGAATTCCGCTGTGATCTTTAATCGCTGTAGTGCCTGGGACCTTATATGAACCAGTAACAAAGGTATCATTTGGATTAAAGGCTCCCTCTTCGACAGCCGCTGCTAAGGTAAATGCTTTCATCGTAGACCCCGGCTCAAATGACTCCTCTATCGCAAGGTTATGCCAAGTATCCGTTAACCCTTCCTTTGTTTTAGGATGAAATGTCGGCCGCTGACCCATAGCTAGTATTTCACCTGTTTTTGGGTTTGAAACAATTGCAATAATTTCAGAAGGATTATACTCCTCTTGAACTTTACTCATGGAATCTTCAAGGAAAGTCTGGATTTTCTTATCTAGTGTTAAAGAAACCTTGCTGCCGTTTTTCGGTGCTGTTACACTTTCCTTACTGTTTGGTAATAACAATCCCCAACGGTCGCTTTCAAACTTCACTTCACCATTTGTTTCTGTCATCTCTTCATTTAGATATTTTTCAATACCGAGTTTACCCACGGTTTCGTTTGTATCAGGATCTTTTTCTACATAACCGATTAAATGGGAAGAAAATACACCATTCGGGTAAAAGCGTTTACTGTCTCGAATGAATGTAATTCCTGGCAGCTTCAATTTTTCGATTTTTAACTTAACCGAATTGGAAAGATCACGACCTGCAGTTCCAAATTCAACTTGATAGGGAGTCCCGCTTGCCGTTTTCTTTGTTAAAATTTTATAAATTTCTTCTTCAGTTAAATCAATATACTTGGAAAGCTCTGCAGCCGTTTTTTCCGGGTCTTCAACATGGGATGCATCTTTATCAAGAATCGCGATCAGTGAGTAAGATGCTGTATCTTCTGCAATTACCTCACCATTACGGTCTACAATACTGCCTCGCTGTGCTTCAATAGTCCGTTTTTTTTCATACTTCTTCTCCATTTTGGCAGCCAATACCTCACCGCCTGCTTGACCTGTTACTTCAATGTATAAAAAACGGGAGACTAAAGCAAAAAAGAGCAGCACGAATAGTAAAAACAATCCCACTGCCCCGTATTTCATATTTTTTTGCTTTTGCATTATTCCTGAACACCCTTTACGTTTTTCTCATTTAGTGTAAAGCCCATCTCTTCGGCCTTTTGCCAAATTCGCTCGTATGTACTAAGCTCGTCCACCGTAATTTTTAAATCATTATTAATTTTTGTTTGTTCTTCAATCGAGGCTTCCGCAAGTTGAATATCTTTATTTGTATGGTAGATTGCCGCTTGATTTGAGACAACCTTTACACTCATAAAGGCAATAGCAGCAGCAAGAATACAAAGCAGCATTACTTCACCGAACGAGATTTTAGCTTTACGAATTACAACTGTTTGAACGGACTGCTGCTGTATCTCCTGCTGTTCCTGTATTTTTTTTGCACTCGAGCTCATGATTATTCCCCCTAAATTACGATAATTTTATTTATTTTTTTCGGCAATTCTAAGCTTGGCCGATCTGGATCGATTATTGTTTTCCAGTTCTTCCTCTGATGGAAGAATCGGCTTTCTCACCACTAATTTTAAGAGTGGTTTGAATTCTTCAGGAATGATTGGTAATCCGGGAGGTAATTCTGGAAGATCACTATGTTGTTTAAACACACTTTTACAAATCCGATCTTCTAAAGAATGAAACGTAATAACTGAAATTCTTCCACCAGGCTTCAATAGAGAAATAGCCTGCTTAAGTGAATCCTCGAATACACCTAATTCATCGTTGACGGCAATACGGATTGCTTGGAAAATTCGCTTAGCTGGATGTCCGCCCTTTCGTCTCGCAGGAGCTGGAATACCATCTTTAATTAATTCTACAAGTTCAAAAGTCGTTTCAATGGGTTTGATCTCTCTAGCCGCTTCAATTTTTCGGGCTATTTGTTTAGAAAATTTCTCTTCACCATATCGGGTGAATATGCGCCAAAGATCCTGGAATGACCAGTCGTTAACTACATCGTAAGCTGAAATTTGTGCATCTTGATTCATACGCATATCAAGAGGAGCATCATAGTTATAGCTGAAACCGCGCTCTGGTGTATCTAATTGCGGAGAAGAAACACCGAGATCATATAAAATTCCATCAACTTGTTCAATCCCACGGCTGTGAAGTTCTTCTTCAATGTTTTTGAAATTATTCTGAATGAACGTTACTTGGCCGCTATAACGGCTTAATTTTTCTTTCGCATGCTTTATAGCTGTTTCATCCTGATCAAAAGCAAATAGCCGCCCGTCTGTAAGCTGTGACAATAAATATTCACTATGCCCAGCGCCTCCAAGCGTGCAATCTACATATATCCCATCCGGCTTGATATCCAATCCGTCAACAGTTTCTTTAAGTAATACAGTTGTATGCTGAAACATGTAATACATCCTTCCAATCGATTAATGATGTTGATTCTGCCGCCAATCTAAATATCGAAACCAATCATGTTTTCGGCGATTTCAGCGAACGAATCTTCTGAGGTTGAAAAATAGTCTTCCCAAAGGGACTTGCTCCAAATCTCAATTCGATTGGAAACTCCAAGAATGACACATTCTTTTTCTAGTTGTCCATATGAAGTGAGCGGTGAAGGGATATTTATTCTTCCTTGTTTATCCACTTCACATTCTGTCGCTCCCGAAAAGAAAAATCGGGTAAAAGAACGGGCATCTTTTTTAGTTAAGGGTAATGCTTTCAGTTTTTCTTCAAGCAGTTTCCATTCATCAAGCGGATAACCAAATAAACATCGATCAAGACCACGTGTCAAGACGAATTCTTCGCCGAGACTTTCCCTAAATTTCACGGGAACGATAAGACGGCCTTTGCTATCAATGTTATGATGGTACTCGCCCATGAACATACCTATTACCCCCACTTTCTAAAATCAATGTACCACATTCCCCCACTTTTCTCCACTTGTTTTAATTATTCGGGATAAAGAAAGTAATTCCTGCTTTGTCTATATTTTATTATTTATTCATTTATCACTATATCCATATGAGAATTCGCCTGATTATTTATTCTCAAACCTAACTTCCAAGCTGATACTAATCATTTACTCACAGACTCAGGAATCATTTCATTCCCAACTTTTTTGAACACATTTCATGAAAATTATTCTGCTTATCAAAGTAGCTCATAACCTCAAATCGTGGAACTCCCTTCTTTTCCTGATTTCTCGGATTAGTTTTTTGGGATAAGCACGTTTTCCTTTTGGAGGCTGGATTCCACGTCCAGATTAACTTTAGTAAGATAGTTGATGGGAGTGTTGGCACGAAGACTCCTGCGGGAACAGCTGGACAGGTGAGACCCTGCAGGAGCGTTAGCATTGATGAGGCTCACCCCCGCCCGTGGAAAGCGAAGTGCCTGGAATGAAAATCAACTGCCTACTGTAGAATCCATTGTACGAAACGTATCAGAGGTGAAGCTGTTCTAGATAGCACATGTAACATTTGTTCACCAGATTTTACTTCCAGATTAAATCTAGAATGACATTTGATTGGAGTGTTGGCGCGAAGACTCCTGCGGGAGCAGCGGGACAGTT
>NZ_JAZVJO010000526.1:0-3287 GCF_059453735.1 Peribacillus sp.
CTAGTGTTTCACTACGAGCGCCAGGCCTTGCAGCTGATAACGCATCTGCAGCAGCAACCAGCACAGCAATAACAGATGTTGGTTCAGTATCGCCATGATGTGATGCAATACTGTTAATAACAACTGGATGTTCTCTGTACTTCGTTGCAAGTTCCACACCAATTTCTACATGGCTTCCTTCAACTTCATGATCAATTGCTTTACCAATATCATGTAACAGCCCTGCTCTGCGTGCAAGCGTTTCATCTTCACCAAGCTCCGCAGCCAGCAAGCCTGATAATTGAGCAACCTCTACAGAATGCTTCAGCACGTTCTGACCATAACTTGTACGGAATTTCAGACGGCCAAGAATTTTGATTAGATCCGGATGTAGACCATGAACGCCTACTTCAAAGGTAGTTTGTTCACCGAATTCACGGATTTGTTCATCAACTTCCCGTCTTGCTTTATCGACCATTTCTTCAATACGTGCTGGATGGATTCGGCCATCCTGAACAAGTTTCTCAAGAGCTAAACGAGCTGTTTCACGGCGAATTGGGTCGAATCCTGAAAGAATGACTGCTTCAGGCGTATCATCAATAATTAAATCAATACCTGTAAGCGTTTCAAGAGTACGAATATTTCGTCCTTCACGACCGATAATACGCCCTTTCATTTCGTCATTTGGAAGATTCACTACAGAAACGGTGGTTTCTGCTACATGATCTGCTGCACAACGCTGAATTGCAATCGAAAGGATTTCTTTCGCTTTCTTATCGGCATCTTCTTTTGCACGATTTTCTGTTTCTTTTACCATAAGCGCAATATCATGAGCCAGCTCATTCTCCGTACGATCAATTATAATTGCTTTTGCCTCATCACGGGTTAAAGCTGAAATACGTTCTAGCTCTGATTGCTGCTTCTGAACCATTTCATCCACTTTGCTTTCCATCTCTTCAATATGCTGTTGTCTTTGGTTTAGAGAGTCGTCCTTTTTTTCTAAAAGGCTTTCACGTTTGTCCAACGTTTCATCTTTTCGATCAAGGTTCTCTTCTTTTTGCAATAACCGATTTTCTTGTTTTTGTAATTCTGCTCTTCGTTCGCGAACTTCGCGCTCAGCATCAGTACGCACTTTATGAATCTCATCTTTTGCTTCCAATAGGGCTTCTTTTTTAGTGGCTTCCGCTTCACGTTTGGCATCATCCAAAATCGCTTCTGCGGAACCTCTTGCCCCCGTTATCTTATTTTCAAATGTAGTCTTGAAGATAAAATAACCAACAACTGCACCGACGATTAGGCCAAGCAAAATGGAGATGATGACTGTTATAGGTTCCATCGTTTCACCTCCCCTTGCTTATGAACTTTTTTTACATGGTTAAATTTGAACTTTCGGCAAGTACTTTGAGTACTTAGCTTTTAAAAATCTCAATTTGAAAAAATATAAATTATACATATTAATTGTATAGTTGTGAATTTTTATTGTCAAGTAGCATACCAGCCGTATACACGAATATTCATACGTTTTATTCCTTTTAGTCCCTAAAATAGAAAATAAACGCTGGATTTCGTCGATTATCCAATTTAACATCAACAAACTTTTGCAGTTTTCGAGTTTTTTTTTGCAAAAAACCAGGCTTAAAAAAGCCTGGTTTTTTAATCAATCTAAATCTAACTCAAGTTCTTTTTCTTTGTCATCTTCTTTTAAGGCAACATGTTCGCCATCTAAATGATAATGATCACGAATTTTCTTATAAATTTCATCTTGAAGCGGTATATTCGCCTTCAAAAATAGTTTAGCATTTTCGCGCCCTTGGCCTAGACGGTCACCATTATATGAGAACCATGATCCGCTTTTTTGAACAATATCCAACTCCGAAGCCATATCGATAATTTCACCTTCACGTGAAATACCCTCTCCGTACATGATATCAACTTCAGCTACACGGAACGGCGGTGCTACTTTATTTTTCACAACTTTTACTTTTGCTCTATTACCAACAATATCATTTCCTTGTTTTAATTGTTCAGCACGACGAACTTCAAGACGTACAGTTGAATAAAACTTAAGCGCCCGGCCTCCTGGAGTGGTCTCCGGATTACCAAACATAATACCGATTTTTTCTCGAACCTGATTAATGAAAATAGCAATTGTATTTGATTTATTAATAGCACCTGAAAGCTTACGAAGTGCCTGAGACATCATTCTTGCCTGCAGACCCATATGGGAATCTCCCATTTCACCTTCAATTTCAGCTTTAGGAACCAACGCTGCCACGGAATCAATAACAAGTATATTTACGGCGCCGCTGCGGACAAGAGCCTCAGCTATCTCAAGTGCTTGTTCACCAGTATCTGGCTGTGAAAGCAGCAATTCATCAATATTTACACCAAGTTTTGAAGAGTAGGCAGGATCTAATGCATGTTCAGCATCAATAAAGGCAGCCGTGCCCCCAGCCTTCTGAACTTCAGCAATAGCATGTAAGGCAACTGTCGTTTTACCTGAGCTTTCCGGCCCGTATATCTCAATTACTCGTCCTCTTGGGTAGCCGCCTACCCCTAAAGCTACATCAATTGCCAAAGATCCACTTGAACTAGTAGAAATTCTTGTATCTGTCTTTTCACCCATTTTCATTATTGAACCTTTACCAAATTGTTTTTCAATTTGTTTTAAAGCCATTTCTAATGCCGCTTGACGATCACTCACTCAATTTCCTCCTCAATATTTAATTAACCAGCTATAACCAGCTAATAGTAAATTCACTATCTATAAAACCTCTTTTGTTGAGGCCGAACATTAATAAATTTGTTGTACCAACATCCAAAAAGGAGTGTCTCTTGTCCTTTAAAGCTTATCCTTACTATATACTGTTTTCATTCATTTGCCAAGTAAAAAGTCGAACATTCATTCGTTTTTTTCGTTTGACTTTTTCCTTCAAAATTGCTCTTTTCCTAATAGTAAAATGAATCTTTAAGGGTTCATATCTAAAAGAAATGTAAATTTACGAGGCTAAAATTTTTTTCTCTAAGACGTAAGCACAGTATCAACAATACTTCCTGAACTGTACTCGAGAATTATATCCTTTTTACAGTTGATTCCCCATTTCCTAATTTGAAAACCATTTTTGATATTAAAGGTTCTTTTACAGTATGAACTCAAAAAAAAAGAAACGGCAGCAATGCCATCTCCTTTTTTCATACAATCTTAGGGTTACATGTTTTCTAATTCTTGCAGTAAATAATGACAGCCATATTTCACGCTGCGAACCCGATTTTGAGATCGGCTGCCCGAGAGACTTAGCTTTTTAGCA
>NZ_JAZVJO010000527.1:0-6937 GCF_059453735.1 Peribacillus sp.
AGCAGCGTATTTATTTGTTCTTAAAAAGTTTAACATGAAAATCAACTTCCTTTCCCTATTTGGTTAAAATATGATTCCCTTTGTTTTGTAAAAGATATCTTTATCTATGTCTTTATCTTACATCCAATATTTACTACAATCAATGACTTTGTGAAGTATTTCACAAATAAAAAGGGGTGATGTCACACAATTTCCACACTTTAAATGGAAGGGTGGAAATAAGAGAAAAAGTGACTGATTTGTGCTTATCGTTTTTAGACTTAAATAGTAAACTTTGAGTCAATCTGCTTAATCAACTATTTCAAGAACCAGTATTTTATCGATTGAGCAGAATCTGCCTATGAATCATGGATTTCTATTTGTGCAGCGTAAAGGTTGTAATAGCCTTGTATGGTAATCTTATTTTAAAACTAGAATTTTGGATCCGTTCTCCGGAAGGGCCGATAATAAAAAGACCTCAATGGTTTACAACTGTAATTATCTCAAATAGTTTTGCTGATTTAGTATTACTTAGTTGGACATATTTTCAAATTAAACCACCTCTTTATAGATATACACGCTTCTTACTTGGTTAATTTTCAAGAAAAATCCTTTTACTACTTTATCAGATATTAAGAAAGCAACATGCATTATCGATGTAGACCTAACTGCATACAGTTAGCTGGTTGCTGCTTCATTAGAATAAAAAAAACCCTACAGGTAGACATTTTTTAAGTGTCTACTCTATAGGGTACAGTATAATATGGGTTTTAAGAAACAATGGGTTTAATTTTCACTTTAGTACTTTCTTTCTTCATTTTTTTCTTAATGAAAGGCAGTATATAACGGTCTAAGCCATATTGAGCAGCATTGTAGCCAGCAACGAGAAGGAACATTTGTAACAGAACCAATTGTGCATTGGTGCTGACTGTACCAGAGAATAAGAAAGCGAAATTCATGGTAAGCCCCATAAGAACAGAGAAGGTAGTGAATACTCCAAGAATTAATCCAAGACCGACAAGGAATTCTCCCCAAGGAACCAAAACATTAAATAGTTCAACATTTGGTAAGGCAGCTGTTTCTAAAAATCCACCCCACCAGCCCTGTACGGAAGGATTATCTCCACCAGAGTTGGCAATTGCCCCTTGTATAAATCCAGAAGCATCAAAGCCTCCACTTTTAATTTTTTCAAACCCGTGAGTCATCCAATCGTACCCAATATACACACGCAAGAGAGTTAAGAAAATAGCAGCGTATTTATTTGTTCTTAAAAAGTTTAACATGAAAATCAACTTCCTTTCCCTATTTGGTTAAAATATGATTCCCTTTGTTTTGTAAAAGATATCGTTATCTATGTCTTTATCTTACATCCATTATTTACTATAATCAATAACTTTGTGAAGTGTTTCACAAATAAAAAGGGATGCTGTCACATAATTTCCACAATTCAAATAGAAGGGTGAAATAAGGATAAATATTGACTATCTTGTGCCTAAATAAGAATGATTGATATAGCTGCCTGTGCAAGTATGTTAAGCATCTTTAGTGCATTATTTCTAGCTTTCAGCTATCATTGGCTTCAAAAGGTGCTTGTTTTATTAAACATCCTTATTCTTTGTAACAACTTTTAGAAAGAAGTGGAATGAATGGCTGCTAAACAATTACATGAAATCAAGTATTCGGTTTTAGACTTAGCAAGTATCACAGAAGGCAGTACAGCTTCTACTGCTTTTAAGAATTCACTTACCCTTGCACAACATGTTGAAAAGCTCGGGTATCATCGATATTGGGTTGCGGAACATCATAGCATGCCTGGAATAGCCAGCTCTGCCACTTCCGTCGTTATTGGATATCTAGCGGCAGGAACATCAAAAATTCGTGTTGGTTCTGGCGGTATCATGTTACCGAACCATGCTTCATTGGTTATTGCAGAGCAATTTGGAACATTGGAAGCTATGTATCCTGGCCGAATTGATCTTGGCCTTGGCCGTGCGCCAGGCAGTGATCAGCGAACTGCGATGGCTTTACGAGGCGATATTCGTAATCAAGGTCAAGATTTTCCCCATCAATTAGAAGAATTGCGCAGCTACTTCGATCCAGCTTCTAAGCATAATGCAGTTCGTGCCATACCAGGTGAAGGGCAGAAGGTTCCGATCTGGCTTCTTGGTTCTAGCGGATTTAGTGCACGATTAGCGGCGAATTTAGGGCTTCCATTTGCGTTTGCCAGCCATTTTTCACCGGAAAATACACTTCCAGCACTCGCTATTTACCGCGATCACTTTAAGCCTTCCGACGTTCTTTCAGAACCGTATGCAATGGTCGGCATGAATGTCTTTGCTGCTGACACCACAGAAGAAGCGAAAAAACTGGCTACTTCTCATCAACAGCAATTTCTCAGCTTGATTCGGAACACGCCAGGTCAGCTGCCGCCGCCAGTCGATACGATGGAAGGACGATGGAATCCTTACGAAGAAGCGGCAGTTGAAAAAAATCTTAAATCATCGATTATTGGTAATCCTATTGAAGTCAAAGAACAGTTGCAAAAGTTCCTTGATGACACACAAGCAGATGAAATGATGATTAATAGTTCTATCTATGATCAGACAGCAAGACTTCGTTCCTATGAAATCGTTACTGAAGCAACGCGTAAATAATGACTAAACCTGCAGGTTGTGCCTGCAGGTTTTTTTCCATCTCGAGGAGGATTAGGCATAACACTTAAGATGTTTGAAGCAGCGCTGTCTACTGGAGGAGACTTTTCCGAGGTATTTGTAGAAAACCGTTATAGTAATCAATTAACTCTTCAAGGCGGACAAGTTGAGAAAAGTCTGTCTGGAAGGGAGTTTGGGATTGGTATCCGAATTTTCAAGGATTTTCAAAGTGTGTATACGTATACAACGGATGATAGCAGAGAGGGATTAATAAAGGCTGCTACAAAGGCAGCACAAGTTATTAAAGGCGAACATATTTTTCAGCCCACGTCTCTTAAACGACAATCTATTGAATCGCTTCATCCCATTCTGATTCATCCTAGAGAAGTTGAAAAACTACGGAAGGTAGAAGTGATGAAGAAAGCGTATGAATTGGCTAAGAACTACCATTCTAGTATTGAACAAGTTTCCATAAGATTGTTCGACGAAGAACAAAACGTTCTGATTGCTAATTCAGAGGGTACCTTTGTCGAGGATCAGCGTACCCGCAGCAGGCTATCTATCCAGTCCATTGCCTCGGATGGAATTCAAATGCAGACAGGTGGATACAGCCCAGGTGCTTTTAAAGGATTTGAATTCTTTGAGAATCTAAATCTAGAACATTATGCTTTTGAGGCTTCACGTATGGCAGTGACGATGCTTGGTGCTGAGCACTGTCCGAGTGGCAAATACCCTGTGATTATTGATAATGAATTCGGCGGTGTGATTTTTCATGAAGCATGTGGACATGGACTTGAAGCTACATCTGTTGCGAAAAATAATTCTGTCTTTGCTAACCGTATTGGGGAAAAGGTGGCCTCCAATCTTGTCACATATATAGATGATGGCACATTGACGAATGAATGGGGATCAATCACTATCGATGATGAAGGCGAACGTGCTCGGAAAAATGTACTGATTGAAAATGGGATTCTTACAGGCTATTTAATTGATAAGTTCAACAGCAGGAGGATGGGAATGGCATCGACAGGTTCAGGAAGACGTCAGTCCTATCGTTTTGCACCGACTTCCCGCATGACTAATACCTATATTGCCCCTGGACAATCTACTAATGAAGAGATTATTAGCAATACCGAACGCGGGATCTATGCAAAGTATATGGGCGGTGGTCAGGTGAATCCTGCTACAGGAGATTATAATTTTTCAGTTATGGAAGCATATTTAGTTGAAAATGGGAAAATCCGTAAACCTTTACGTGGGGCTACCTTAATTGGAAATGGACCAGAAACGATTCAATTAGTGGATATGGTTGGTGATCATCTTGGTCATGGAGCTGGAATGTGCGGATCTGAAAGCGGCAGTATTCCTGTTAATGTCGGACAGCCAATGATTCGTGTGAGCGAAATGACGGTTGGCGGAAGAATGGGGGAAGAATAAGATGAATCTAGAAATTTTTAAAGATCAATTATTTGCCTATGGTACTGAGAACGGATTCGCTGACATGGAGTTAGCTTACGTGCGGGAGGAGAAGTTTGCCTGCAGCCTCTTTGAAACAGAAATTGATTCTTATAATACTTCAGAAACATATGGTATTGCTTTTCGTGGACTATTCAAAGGAAAAATGGGATCTGCCTATACGGAAAAAATGGATGAAGATTCGGTTACATACCTAATACAAGAGGCCAAGGATAACGCGGAAGTAATCGAATCGGATGAACCTGAAGAAATTTTCTCTGGCAGTCAGTTTTACAAACAGCCTGACTTTTTTTCTGAAAAACTGGCACAAGTTTCGATAGTAGATAAAATTGCGCTGTTAAAATCAACAGAACCGTTTGTATTTGAAGCTGATAAACGAGTAACGGCAATTGAAACCTTCGTTATTCAAAGTTGTGAAGTGGAAAGAGGATTACTAAACAGCAAAGGACTGTCACTAAACGAACGAAAAAATGATTTTCTAGTTGGTCTATCTGTTGTAGTGAAAGACAAAAACCAAATCAAAACTGGACTTGTTGTGAAAAATACACGAGATTTTTCAGAATTAGTTCCAGAGGAAATAGCCCGTGCAGCCGTTAAGGAAGGTATTTCACAACTCCATGCAGAGTCATTAAAAAGCGGAGATTATCCAGTTGTAATCCGTCATGATGCAGCCGCTATGTTATTAACCGCATACTCAAGTGTTTTTTCTGCTGAAAATGTTCAGAAGGGCCAGTCGCTATTAAAAGATAAAGAAGGCAAAAGTATTGCCAGCCCGCTTGTGAGCATTATCGATGATCCATTTGAAAAGCAAGGACTTGCTTGCCGAAGCTTTGATGATGAAGGATTCGCAACCTCATACAGAGAGATTGTGTCATCGGGTACGCTCAAAACACTGCTTTATGATCTAAAAACAGCCAAAAAGGCAGACAGGGAATCAACAGGTCACGCGTATAAATCCTCCTATAACAGCAGCTTGGAAATCGCTCCTACTAATTTCTTTATTATTCCTTCTGCAACAGAAGAAGATTTGTTAGCCAAAGTAGAAGAAGGCATTCTAATTACAGGTCTTTCTGGATTGCATTCTGGTGCGAATACCATTTCAGGAGACTTTTCCTTGGCTGCAACTGGATTGTATATAGAAGGTGGAGTCGTCAAGCACGCTGTCAACCAAATGACGATCGCAGGAAATTTCTTTGAACTGTTAAAGAATATCGAAGCTGTTGGATCAGACCTAGAATTTTGTTTCATTCAAATGGGTGGAAATTGTGGATCACCGTCGTTGTTGATAAAAGAACTTTCCGTCACAATAGAATAACAGATAATACGTGTAACAGTTAGTAAAGAATAATGAGTAAAATTTTAAGAAGGCCTTATACACAAAAAAAGCCACAGCAAGTAGTAATGCTGTGGCTATATGGTGATCTTTATTTGTTATTAGTAACGTCATCGGGCTTAAATTTATTTATTATAAACTTTACAATTGGGGCACCTATAATTACGAAAAATATTAAAAACATAATAAAGTTAAATGTGTAGTGGACAATAGTACTGAAAATGTTAATGAACCTCCTTTAAAACTCTATGTAAGTGTATCATTAATTTAAAAACAATGATAAGAATTCTCCTCGTTTCCTTACCTTTTACAGCCATCAGATACAAGTTGGGTTCTTCTTTTATGGATTACTTTCCTATCGTTATAATCTGTTTCTTTTATTCAGCGACTTTCTTTCCTAAAGCTTTGATCTTTTATATTTTAAGGAAAAAGTTAATGAAATTAAAGGATTAGTCAAGCATTCATTCAGCAAGAGAGTTTTGCAAATTTAGCATTTTTTAGTAAAATATTTGTGGTAAAATATAGTAATTAATTATTTTAGGGGATGGGTATGCAGAGGATACTTAGTTTTTATAAAAACATAGCGTTAGATCTATTTTCAATGATGAAAGGATTTACCTACGGATTTTTTATCTTTGGACTGTTTATGGTGATTATGGTTGCTTTAGTATAAGGTATTCTCTTTCTGAAAAATATAATCTTATAACTCTAAATGACTAATGCAGGGACAGAAATAATTTTCCAGAGTAAAAATGAATACATTAGAAAAGAGGTACAACTATCGACAAGATTGAGGTTATAAACTTTTTCAGAATAGCAAATCAGATTGGAATAAATAAGCAAGATCGTTGGGCTTTATGGGAAAAACATTATAATTTCGCTGCTATCCCACCTGGGGAAGAAGGGCGGAAATTAGCTAAGTCATTATTTGAGAATGCATGGGATACGTACCAAAAACAGATAGAATATATACAAAAGTGGCAACCTAATCAGCCTGAGCTAGAAAATCGTCTTAAAGAAGTGAAAGCACTCTTAGGATGTGGAAGCAGCTTAAATTTCGTTGTTATTTATTATGTGGGTGCTTTTGACAATAATCCTTTTGTGGCTCCTTTTGATCAAGATCGGATAGCCTTATGTTTACCCATTGAAAGCGGATACCATGAAATCTTATTGGTCCATGAACTAACGCATATTGTCCATACAAAAACAGCCAATCTTTCAGCACAATGGCAAAGAACGATTGCACTGACCATCTTAGAAGAAGGTTTAGCCACTCGTGTTAGTAAATACTTAGTACCAGGGAAAGCGGATGAACGGTATATTGAACATAAAGAAAATTGGTTAACATCATGCATAGGAAAGAAAGAAGAAATTTTCAAAGGGATTTTACCGTATCTGGAGGATGACTCTTCCGAAACGGTTTATAAATTTACGATTGGCAAAGGCACAACGAATCATGAAAGAGAAGCTTACTATGTAGGGTGGGAAATGGTAAATA
>NZ_JAZVJO010000528.1:0-9083 GCF_059453735.1 Peribacillus sp.
CGATCCGACTTAATGAAAAATTCTAAAAATGAAGAACTAAAAACAGAAAAAAAAAGATACTTCTATAATGAAGAAAAAGAAGACAAGAACGATTCAGTAACATCAGGAGTAGATGAAACCCATGATCAAGTGATGGATGGATATTATTCTGGCACGATTGATCAAGTGGATAAAAAAAGTGATAATCACTAAGTATTGTGGAACGCTGCTAATTTAGCAGCGTTCTTTTTGTTGCTAAGTCTGAACCTGCGCTGCTGGATTGATTGGAGGATATCTGCAGCTGTGATGTGCGGAACAGAAGAGTTTGTGTGCGGAACAACTAGATTCATGTGCGCTTTGAACTGGTTAGTGTGCGGAAATGGGCAAATAGTGTGCGCTTGAGGGCCATTCTTGTGCGGAAGGCTTTTTAAGAGAGGAAGCTTCTAGGTAGATGGTCTTCTTTATCCAAACAAAGAAGGCTGTCAAATTGACAGCCTTCTGTTTGTTACAGATATTTATTAAACCAATCTCTGATTTGTTCTGTATGCTGCAGGCGCAGTCGTGGAGAACCGCTGCGTGAAACTTCGTGAGTCTCACCTGGGAAGGATACGAGAACGGCTTCTTTTTTCTGTCTCTTTAGAGCAGTGAAAAATTGTTCGGATTGTTCAATTGGGCAGCGGAAGTCTAATTCTCCGTGTAACAGCAAGAGTGGAGTCTGCACATTAGCCGCATATTTAAGGGGTGAATGATGCCATAATTTTTCCGGGGATTCAAAGATGTCCCCTTCCATTTCCCACTCTGTAAAGAAATAGCCAATGTCACTCACTCCATAAAAACTTAGCCAGTTACTAATACAGCGCTGTGTAACAGCTGCCTTGAAGCGGTTAGTATGGCCGACAATCCAATTAGTCATAAATCCGCCGTAACTTCCGCCGGTAACTGCCAATTGTTGTTCGTCAAGAAAATCATAACTGTTAACTGCATAATCAACAGCTGCCATTAAATCTTGGTAGTCCATGCCGCCATAATCGCCTACACAACCTTGAACAAACTCCTGTCCATAGCCGTGGCTTCCCCGTGGGTTGGTAAACAATATGGTATAGCCTTGAGCAGTGAGTGTTTGGAATTCATGGAAATAGGTATTCGCGTACATCGCATGAGGGCCGCCGTGTATTTCTAATACCAATGGATACCGTTGTTCTGGATCAAAGTCAGCGGGTTTCATGATCCATCCATGAATCTCACGTCCATCACTTGATGGAAAACTGATTGCTTCAGCTTCTGAAAGACTACGGGTCTTAAGAAGTTCATCATTGATAAACGTTAACTGAGTAAGTTCACCTGTTGAAAGATTATATGTATACAAATCGCCTGGCTGTACAGGTGTACTGATAGCCAGAACTGCTTCATGAGTTTCTGGATTAATTGTCAATCCATACACATGCTGTTGTCCATTTAGGGAGGGATACATCGCTCCATCCACTGACCCATAATAAACGCTGACATTCCCGTGATCACTGATCAGGAAGTAAAAGCCTTGGCTGTCATTTGTCCAAAGTAAACCAGGATCAACGGTTCCAATATGGAAATCTGCGGCACTTACATCACCAACTTGAACATCCCATTCAGAAGTTAGACAAACGAATGATTGGTCAATAGTATTGTATAACCAGATTTTACTAAGTGTTGCACCTTGATACTCACGTTCGTGACCAATAATAGAGATCCAAGTACCATCAGGTGACCATTTGGGATCATTGAAGAAGCCGGTACCAGGCGTGATTTTCTCTATTTTATCTGAATCGATCTCAAGAATAAATACGTCATCAACCAATTGATAATCCCGGTCCGCGGAATCATTTCCTGTGTAAGCAATCTGCTTTCCATCTGGAGACCATGAACTTGGACTATAATGTTGATCATCGTTGGTTAACTGCTTAGTGTCCCCCGTCTTAGCATCGATTATCACAAGCTGACTAAAGGTATCTTCCAGGTAGCCTTTCCCATCTGCTTTATATTTAATGCGATCATAGATTTTAGCGGTCTTTTTTTCCTTTTTAGGTTTCTCAATCTTTTCATGGAGCGTTTTTCCTGATTTAATGGCTGTTGAAAATAGAATGGATTTCGAATCAGGAGACCATATAGGTGTGGAAGCCCCATTTTCAAGATCCGTCAGTTTGTTAGCTTCACCGCCGGCAAGTTGTAAAACATATAATTGGTTTTTTCCAGTACGGTTTGATAGAAAGGCAAGACTCTCACCATTGGGAGACCAACGCGGTGAAGAATGTCGATGACTGCCGAACGTCCATTGGGTTGTTTGGTTTGTAGGAAAATGATGAACAAACAAATTAGATATGTACTCTTCATCTTCCTTGTCAATGCTTGTTTCTACAAAGGCAACATAAGTTCCGTCGGGTGACAGCTGTGGATCGGTAACTGATTTTAAATCAAATAAATCTTCTGCGAGAATACCAGATAGGGTCATTAGAATTCATCCTCTCTATTTCTTACGCTATATATTTCGACAACAGAAATAAATATCCTGTCTTTTTATGAAAAAAAGCAACGATACTCTCATCATTACATATCTTTTATACGATTGATAGAAGAGAATTTCGTAGGACTAATTTGATTGATATGGTATTAATTCATTTTTTTGAATAGTTGGTTGATAAGTCTTATGGCGTGTATCAGCTGATTAATGATCATACTATCTAAGTAGGTCGCTTCATCCCAAATAAAAAATACTTTTTTCTGTTCGCCATAGCTCCAGTTATTACTTGATTTATCTGAGAATCTAGAAGAGTGGTAGGAAGGGCATAAAAAGAAACACATTATAAAAATCGACTGTGAGAATTAGAAAACCGGCTTCCAACTTAACACAGGGATGAAAAAGGGGAGATTGATATGGATGAATATACAGTGGAATGTTTCATCAATACATTAAGATTTAGCTCACAATGATACAGCATATGTGTTTGGTGTGTTTAGGAAAGTAGACAATAGATTTCTCCACTTTAGCAAGGACATGACTTTCAATGGGCTAGGATAGGTTATACTATTCACAATCGGTATTGGAGAAATGGTTAGGAAAAAGGCAGTAAAAGAAGTAATTGAGCTCCCATTTCTTGAATTACTAGCATTTTTACATAATAAGTACTCATGAGGAGGAACGACATTGGATTATATTTTAGATCATATTGGAATTGCGGTAAGAAGTATTGATGACGCGCTTCCATTTTACCTTACTGTCTTAAATGGAGTAGTGGAGGACCGATATACAAGTGATGCACCTGGGGTGGAAGTTCATGTTGCGGTTGTCAGAACGAATGATAAAGTTATTGAATTACTATCACCAACGAATAAGAATTCACCTATGGCTCGATTTATCAAGCAACGTGGCAAAGGGGTGCACCACATTGCTTATCGAGTGGACGATTTGGATGAAGCGATACTAGAGGCAAGAAAAAAAGGAGTGCGTTTTCTAGAGGATACACTTCGTACAAACACACGTGGCAGAAAACTTATCTATGTTAACCCTGCATCAACTGAGGGAACGTTGATTGAGCTTTGCAGCTATCCAAGACAAAGTTAAAACCCAGTAACCCCCCGGGGGTTATTGGGTTTGTTTTTTCACTTATTAAGAGGGCATACCCATTATTGTTTTTGGTTCAAGAAATTCTTCAATCCCATAATCTCCCCATTCACGACCAATACCAGATTGTTTAAAGCCGCCAAATGGTGCTGACATATCCACTTCACTGTTATTAATTGTTATTTGTCCAGCTTTAACATTTAATGCGACTTTCTTCAGTTCTTCTTTATCATTTCCGATTATATAACCTGCAAGGCCATAAATGGTATCGTTGGCAATTTCAATTGCTTCGTCAATATCTTTATACGTAATGACTGACATGACAGGTCCAAAGATTTCTTCCTGAGCAATCGTCATATCATTCTGTACATCTGTGAAAACAGTTATTTGAGAATAGAATCCTTTATCCAATCCATCAGGTCTGCCCGGACCGCCGATTACAAGGGTGGCTCCTTCTTCCTGACCCTTTTTGATGTAAGATTGAACGGTTTCCCACTGATCTTTAGAAACCTGTGGACCCATAAATGTATGTTTGTCCTGAGGATCGCCAACCGGAAATTCTGATACTAATTCCTTCATTGCTTCAATGAAATCATCATGCATTTCTTTTGGTACGATCACCCGCGTTCCTGCGGAACATACCTGTCCTGTATTTGTAGCGATCTGACTTAAAGCGGTTTTCGCTGCTACTTTTACATCTGCATCTTTTAAAATGATTAAAGGTGATTTTCCTCCAAGTTCTAATGAGACATTTTTAATCCCATCTGCAGCATTCTTCATTAAGCTGCTTCCAACTGGACCTGAACCCGTAAAGGATATTAAAGCGACATCTGGATGTGTGCTGATTGCTTCCCCAACTGTTGAACCTGAACCATTTACAAGGTTAAAGACACCTTTCGGAACACCAACCTTATCAAAGATTTCTGCTAGAATAATAGATGCAAATGGTGTTTGAGAGGCAGGTTTCACCACTAAGGTGCTTCCGGCTGCCAATGCACTAGCCAACTTTGTAGAAATCTGATTGGTCGGGAAATTCCAAGGTGTAATCAGTCCTGCGACCCCAATCGGTTCCTTCTGGATATAAGAGTTCCCTCTTTCCTCCGTAAACTGGAACGTTTTCAATCTTTCCGCGGCCTGCTTAAAGTGTGAAAGCCCCATTTGAAAATGAATTTCCTCCGATTTGGTAATTGGAGCACCTAACTCTTCAGTCATTACTTTGATTAAATCATCTTTACGGTTTTCATATTCTTTTGCAATATCCTCTAAAAGTTTAATTCGATCTTCAACAGTCATTTGAGAAAAGGAATGAGACGCCTCTTTTGCTGCCTGGACAGCTCGATTCACGTCTTCTTCTGTTCCTGCGCTAATCTTACCCATTACTTCTTCTGTTGCTGGATTAACTACTTCAATCGTATCTGATCCAGTAGAGTCTACCCATTCACCGTTGATGTATTGTTTTGTATGATTAAGCATAATCAAACTCCTTTATAATATTGACTTATATAAAATCTTCCCTTTTTGTTTATAGGTAAACATATGAAGATTTTTTAGAACGGGTGTGATGGATTATAACAGGAAAACTACAAAATACCCCACGAGGTATTTTGCTCTCGAAAATAGTGCCTAGACGGGAATAAGCTTCCTCCAGACGGAAATACCCCTTGTCCAGACGGGAATACGCCGCATTGTGACGGAAATAATGCCCTTCATGACGGGATTAATTGAAGATGAGGTAGGAAAATTGAGAAAATACCCCCCATCATAACTTACAAGTAGGCTTGATTCCTAAAAAGGGGAGATTTTAGGGAGTTATTGACAAATATATAGATAATTGTTAATATTTATAAAATTATGAGTATGTATTTTACCGAGAAGACGTTCTAATTGAAGTTGGGCTATAGTCAATTTTAAAATCTTTAGTAAGTATTTTGGTTTCTTTCGATAATGAGCTGATAAGAAGAGAAACTCCCATCTTAATCTTTTTACTAGGAATACATACAACTATATGGGATGGTGAATAAAGGTGAATCCTATATTAATTGAGGTTCCGCCATCGTTAGAAACAGAAAGATTACTCCTACGGATACCTTTCTTGTCGGGTGACGGAAGGGTAGTGAACGAGGCAATTAGGGAATCTATTACTGAATTAAGCAAATGGCTGCCCTTTGCGCAGGAAATCCCTCCTGTCGAAGAAACAGAGACCAATCTGAGAAATGAGCACATAAAGTTCTTAGCACGAGAAAGTCTCCGTTTTCTCATTTTCCATAAAGAGACAGAAGAATTCATAGGAATAACGGATATCCATAATATTGATTGGGAGATACAGACGGGGGACATAGGTTACTGGATTAATAAGAAATTTAGCGGCAATGGGTATATGATAGAAGCTATCAAGAGGTTAACAGACCTAGGAATGAACCAATTGGCATTTAATCGATTAGAAATTAGATGCGAGGCAGCAAACGTAAAAAGCCAAGCGATCCCGGAAAAACTAGGATTCCAGTTAGAGGCCGTCCTTAAAAATGAGGATTTATCAGCAGATGGAAAGACCCTTACCGATACATACGTGTATGGAATGATCATGAAAGATTATGAGAAAAGTGTCAGTTACCTCTTTTGATAGGTATCAGCCAAAAGAATAACTGGTAAAAAAGGCTATTGAGGAAACCCTCGATCGCCTTTTTCGTTTTTATTCTGGCTTCTCGTGCTTTTGGTGTCTGTGTTGTGGGAATTGAAAACCGTTTTGTTCCATTCTTTCGTAATGTTTTTCAAAGTGGTTATTTACTTGGTCTGCTTTTTCCTTTGATAGAGCGCCAAACTCAACATATTTCTGTATGAGTTGTTTTTGCTTAGCTAGAAGTTCTTTATGGATAGCCCCAATCTCAGCTTGTTGAGCCTGTGTTAATGTGACTGTTTTTTCCTGTTCCGGTGCCGTTTTGGTTTCATTTGCTAATGCTGAAACATTGAAACCTGCGCTTAATAAAAAGGTAAATGCCACTAAACTAAATACGAGTTTTTTCATATACATGCTCCTTTCTATTTATCCTGTTTAGGATGTGTATCGCCAGATAAATTATCCAAAAAGTATTTGGTAAATTTACGGGAACTTGATAACTAGCTAATTAAAAAATAATTACCGTGTTTTAAAATAGGTTGTCAGGGTATTTTAAGCATAAGCATTTATTTTTTAACATAAGTTATGATTGAACAATCCTTAGAAGAGAGGAAGATGCAGATGTTTTGGACAATTATTGGACTATTAATTCTTTTATGGGTTCTTGGTCTCGTATTTAAAATTGCAGCAGGATTTGTTCATGTACTTTTGATCATTGCTGTTATCCTTATTGTGTACAAGGTAATCAAAGGCCGGGCAAGAGGCTAGATTGAAATACCCCCGTCATCAACAGACGGGGGTATTTTTTATTGTGATAATCTAGGCATACCCATCAAACGCTTATGAATCCATATGGCAGCTTGTGATCCATCTCCCATTGAAATGGTAACTTGTTCAGAGTGAGCAAGTAAATCACCTCCGGCCCAAACACCGGTTATGTTCGTTTCTTTCGTACGTGGATCAGCAAGGACGTGATTTCGTTGATCATGTTTTACGCCAAGCTGTGTGGTTAACTCATTATTTAATTTATTCCCGCTGAACGCGGTGAATCCACGTTCACAAGAAATTAGTTTACCTGATTCTAATTGAATTCCTGTTAATTGGCCGTCCACATCGAGTAGAATATCAGTTACAGCTTCATTAATGACGGGTATCTTCAATTTATTCAATTCTGTCATCAACTTTTCATCTATGGGTGTCTTTGTATGATTAATAAAAGTTAATAGGTGTGTCCAATACGTTAAGGTCAATGCCATATTAGCACCTGAATTACCACCGCCAATGATTGCTGTATTCTTATTCGTGACTTCAAATCCGTCACAATCGGGGCAAATATAAATCGATTTGCCGAGGCAGGGCATAAGGTTGTTAATCTTAGGTAAGTTATCCGTAATCCCAGTCGCGATGAAAATTGTTTTTGCCTCATAGGTGTTATTCTGAGCTGTTTTTACGATAAAAATATCACAGGCTTTTTTAACGCTGACCACGCGGTCTTTTAAAAAAGTGACATTGCATTGCTCAGCATGCTCACGTCCAAGTTTTCGCAGTTCTGGACCAGTGATGCCTTGTGGCCATCCCAGCACATTATGAAATCCCCAGGTAATCGTTGACCGGCCTTGTTCGGAATCAATTACTGTAACATCGTGGTTATAACGGCCTAGTTGAATCGCACATTGTAGTCCAGCAATTCCACCGCCAATAATTAGACAATCTTGATTCTTCAATTATTCACCTTCTTTTTGTATAGTTATATGATAAGCAATATGCCCAGCTGTTGATTGTTTAAACAGACAATCCATACATAAGAAAGTTATGATGAATTAAGACAAAAGCGGTAAAAGGATAAGGATAAATCCGGCAACTAGTAAAACAGTCCCGAAAATTGTAGATAATCGTTTTTCGTTACCAGCAACAGCATTCCATAAAACAAGATTTACTAAGAAATGGTTTTTTTCTTGAGTACCAGAAAACCCGATTAAAATGGTCATTACGGATTCTATTATCATTCACCTCCAGCAGTATGATAACCATAACAATCTTGTGTTAATTTTAACGTAATCATCCACTTTTTTCATAAAAAAAAGGACCTATTAAAGGCCCTTTTTCGCAGTTTCATTTTCTACTTGTTTTGCTTCTTCTGTAATTGAATCTGGTGTTACCCATTCCTCAGCCCAACGTTGAATTTCCTCAATAACTGGACCCAAGGCCATCCCTTTTTCAGTCAATGTATATTCTATTCGTACCGGTGTTTCAGGATATACGTCTCGTTTGACTATATTTTCTCGTTCAAGATCCTTTAACCGTTCGGAAAGAATTCGGCCGCTGATTGGAAATGCTGCTTCTATATGACAAAACCGCTGTGGACCATTTAGCAGCTGATGAATAATTAAACCAGCCCAGCGCTTGCTTAGAATTTGCATTCCTTTTTCGAAGCGAGGACATAAAGTAGAAGAACATTTATTCATATACTATCACCTCATATCTTATAGTATAAATGTTTAGCTTAAAAGTCACAAACCTCACAGCTGATTCCTTTAATTTTTTGAACATTCAGAGGGTTAGGGCGATTATTATCTCCGTGGAATTAGAAAATTTTTGTGAATATTACCAATTTTTGTTTATTGCTTTCTTGACCGGGTATATACTATTAATTGACAAGGAGGATGATCATGATGGCGATAGTGAAAAGTGTTGGTCCATATCTTCTAATTGGATTCGGAGTTGCTGGGGTTTCCTTTTTATCAACAAAGTCCAATCGTGAAAAAGTGATCTGTTCTTATAAAGATGTCAAACATAAAGCAATGAAATTTTGGTATCGACACCGTCCTGAAGTATTGTATGAGAATATTGAACAAGCCGGTCATCCCGATCCATATGATTTCGGTGATAATCAGA
>NZ_JAZVJO010000529.1:0-5211 GCF_059453735.1 Peribacillus sp.
ACAAATTTGGCAAGCGGAGATTTCATTAGAATGGCTTTCACCATTCAAACAGACAGTAAAAAAGCTAAAAAGGAACTAGAACAAAGAAATTTTCAAGTGAATAATATTATAATTACCGAGCTTTCTGAAATGAAGGAAGAAGAACTTACAGGAAAAAAAGGGAAAGAACAATTTCAGGCATCATTAAAAGAAAAGATTAGTCACTTGATGCAAGATGGAAAGGTCGAACAAGTTTATATTACCTCCTCAATCCTGCAATAAATACAGAAATCGAGAGAAGTTTTGGAGGTGACGTTGTTGTCAAGTGAAGTATTATCGCAGTCGGAGATTGATGCCTTGCTCTCTGCTATTTCTACTGGAGAAATGGATGCAGAAGAATTAAAAAAGGAAGAGTCCATCAAAAAGGTTAAATCATATGATTTTAAAAGGGCTTTACGTTTTTCAAAGGATCAAATAAGAAGTTTAACGAGATTACACGAAAATTTCGCAAGATTACTAACGACTTATTTTTCTGCTCAATTACGTACATATGTTCAAATATCAGTTGCTTCTGTCGATCAAATACCGTATGAAGAATTTATCCGCTCAATACCTAAAATGACAATTCTCAATGTCTACGAGGTACAACCGCTGGATGGCCGCATTGTAATGGAGATTAACCCACATATTGCCTATGCCATGATGGATCGAGTTCTTGGAGGTAGAGGGGTCAGTACAAATAAGGTTGAAAATTTAACTGAAATTGAAACGAAAATCATGTCCAATCTTTTTGAAAAAGGATTTGAAAATCTACAAGAAGCGTGGGCTACCTTAATCGACATAGAACCGGTCTTAACGGAATTTGAGGTTAATCCACAATTTGTCCAAATGGTCTCACCTAATGAAACGGTTATTGTCATTTCATTGAACTCGCAAATTGGTGATACAAGTGGAATGATTAATATTTGTATACCTCATGTTGTTCTAGAACCAATCATGCCAAAGCTTTCAGCTCATTATTGGCTTGCATCTTCCAAAAAGGAACGACTTCCAGAAGAAAGTCTAATCCTGGAAAAAAGAATTAGGAAGGCCTCGTTGCCATTAACTGCCGAACTCGGCGTAACTGAGATATCGATTCAGGATTTTTTACAACTCGCGGTTGGAGATGTAATTGAATTGAAACAGGGAATCGATCGTCCTCTTACCATAAAAGTAGGCGAGGTTCCAAAATATGTCGGCCAGCCAGGTAAGATTGGAAAAAAATTAGCTATCCAGATTATTGATACTGTGAAAGGAGTAGACGAAGATGATGAGTGAAGACATGCTTTCACAGGATGAAATAGATGCTCTTTTACGAGGTACTGACGATATAGAAACAAGTGAAGCACCATTAATCGATAGTTACTTATCGTTAATGGAACAAGACACCCTAGGGGAAATAGGAAATATTTCTTTTGGGAGCTCAGCCACTGCTTTGTCGACTTTATTAAACCAAAAGGTTGAAATTACAACACCCAATGTAACGCTTGTTGAAAGATCAAGAATAGCAGATGAATTTCCACAGCCCTACGTGGCGATCCAAGTCAGCTATACAATGGGTTTCTCAGGTATAAATTTGCTTGTAATCAAGCAAAGTGATGCGGCAATTATTGCTGACTTAATGTTGGGAGGAACAGGTACTAATACAACCGTTGATCTTGGTGAAATCCAGTTAAGTGCCGTTCAAGAAGCAATGAATCAAATGATGGGTTCAGCTGCGACCTCTATGTCAACAATTTTTAATAAGAAAGTAGATATTTCTCCGCCAAGTGTCGATCTACTGGATTTTGAACATGGCAAAGGTGAAGGATCTATTCCAAACGAGAATTTATTTGTGAAGATATCGTTTCGACTTAAGGTTGGTGACCTGATTGATTCTAATATTATGCAGTTGCTTCCGTATGAATTTTCACAGAGCCTAGTTAATGAATTACTGAATCCTAAGCCTCCTGTTGAAACGCCTGTTAGTAATCTTTCAAAACCAGAACGAACTACTTCAACGGAACAACCAATTAATACTGTACAGGGAGATGCAGAAAGGCGAACTTCTTCTATGAATGAGCCTGGAAATGAACAGCACCAAAGTTATCAAACCCAGACTATGGATTCGCAACGTCCATCCCAGCCACAGTATTTTGGGTCTTCAAATACCCTTGCAGGGGAGCCAATAAATGTACAGCCGGCAAGTTTTTCGAGTTTTCAGCCCTATCAAATGGAGCGTAATGAAGCGAGTAATCTCAATATGCTGCTCGATATCCCACTGAATGTAACAGTAGAGCTTGGAAGGACGAAGCGTTCCGTGAAAGAAATTCTAGAGTTGTCACCCGGATCAATTATTGAACTGGATAAGCTGGCTGGAGAACCAGTCGATATATTAGTAAATAACCGCCTGATTGCCACAGGAGAAGTGGTCGTAATAGATGAGAACTTTGGCGTACGTGTTACCGATATTGTCAGTCAGACAGATCGCTTGAAAAACTTAGATAAATAATTGGGGGAACTACTAATGGGACACAAAATTTTAATCGTTGATGATGCGGCGTTTATGAGAATGATGATTAAAGATATATTATCAAAAAATGGATTTGAAATCGTAGGGGAAGCTGCTGATGGAGTTCAAGCTGTTGAAAAATACCGGGAAACGCAGCCTGATCTAGTAACGATGGATATTACCATGCCAGAAATGGACGGGATCACTGCATTAAAAGAAATCAAAAAAATTAACCCTAATGCAAAGGTCATTATGTGTTCTGCGATGGGCCAGCAAGCAATGGTTATTGACGCAATCCAAGCAGGAGCTAAGGACTTCATTGTGAAGCCTTTCCAAGCTGATCGTGTTCTTGAAGCCATTAATAAAACATTAAGCTAATTGCTAAGAGGTGGCCCTATCTTGCTTTCTATAAAAAAAATACTTCTTATCCTGCTGGTTCTTTTTTTCGGCCAGCAGGGTATGCAGGTTCAGGCAGAAAATATTGAGAAAAGTGTAAAAGACGGTTATTCAGAAATAGAGGATACTCCGAACAAAACGGATGCACTTGATGAAACAAAGACGGGTGAAAAAAGTGATGAATCAGGAAGTATAGGCATTACCTTTCTGGACATGGTTCGGACGGTTGCTGCGTTGGTATTTGTAATCGTCCTTTTATATTTATTACTTCAGTTTGTTAATAAAAAGAGCAAAGCCTATCAAAAAGCAAATACCGTTGAAAATTTAGGCGGAACAAGTCTTGGTTCTAATCGATCTGTTCAGATTATTAAAGTTGGTCAGCGCATTCTTGTTGTCGGTGTCGGAGAAAATATCCAGCTGTTAAAGGAAATTGATGATAAAGGCGAGTATGAACAGATTCTTAACGATCATAATCAAAAAATAGATCAAATGATTCGTCCTGCGGATATTCTCTCAAAGTGGAGAGACAAACTAAAAGGAGGAGGAAGCCCCTCCAAAAGTTTTTCTTCGCAATTTAAAAAGCAGGTACTAGAGCTGACGAAGGACCGTAAAAAGGCACTGGGTGCGCACGATAAGAAAGGAAGAAACATGGATGAATGATGTAATGGAGCTGTTTGCTAACAGTGAAACCGCCAATGTTTCTACTTCTATTAAGCTCATTTTAATGCTGACGGTTCTATCACTCGCCCCGAGTATTTTAATTTTAATGACATGTTTTACGAGAATCGTTATTGTACTTGGATTTGTCAGGACGTCACTGGCGACACAACAGATGCCGCCGAACCAGGTTATCGTTGGTCTAGCTATGTTCATTACGTTCTTCGTAATGGCGCCGACATTTCAAGAAGTCAATCAACAAGCATTGACGCCTCTGTTAGAAGAAAAAATTGAATTAGATGAAGCCTATGAGCTTGCTGCTGCACCATTTAAGGAATTTATGAGTGCGCATACCCGGGAAAAGGACTTGGCACTGTTTTTAAACTATGCCAAGATCGATAAACCCAAAACAATACAGGATATCCCGCTAACGGCACTTGTGCCTGCTTATGCGATTAGTGAAATAAAAACGGCCTTCCAAATTGGGTTTATGATTTTTATTCCCTTTTTAGTGATTGATATGGTCATTGCCAGCGTCCTTATGTCAATGGGGATGATGATGCTTCCGCCCGTTATGATTTCACTTCCGTTTAAAATTCTCTTATTTGTTCTTGTAGATGGCTGGTATTTAGTAGTGAAATCATTATTACAAAGTTTTTAGGATGTGAATAAGCATGACACCTGAGACAGTCATTGATGTGGCAAAACAGGGTATATATACAGTCCTTATTGTGAGCGGACCCTTACTGATTATTGCGCTTGCTGTGGGTCTCTTGGTAAGTATTTTCCAAGCGACTACTCAAATACAGGAACAGACGCTTGCCTTTGTTCCTAAGATTGTTGCTGTATTAGCAGGTCTAGTCATTTTTGGACCTTGGATGCTGAGCCATATGCTATCGTATGCCAATGAAATATTCAGTAATTTAAATAGATTTGTAGGGTAGCAGATGGAGGATTTACTACAGAATTTTCCGGCTTTTTTATTAGTGCTGGTCCGAGTTTCAGCTTTCTTTATTATGATGCCGTTCTTTTCGTACCGGACGATTCCAGCCTCACATCGGTTAGGTCTTAGCTTATTTTTAGCCTGGATTATGTACTATACGATCGATGTGCCGGTATTAGAGCTAGATTCAGTGTACTTTCTTCTTATTTTAAAAGAAGCACTGGTGGGTTTGTTCATAGGGTTTGCAGCTTTTATGATAATGACCGTCGTACAAATTGCTGGTGGTTTCATTGATTTTCAGATGGGTTTTTCGATTGCCAATGTTATTGATCCGCAATCAGGTACACAAAGTCCATTAACTGGACAGTATTTATATACTATTGCTTTACTGCTATTACTTTCGTTGAATGGTCACCATTTATTACTCGATGGGATCTTTTATAGTTATCAATATGTTCCAATGGATCAATTGTTCGTACCATTTGGTAATGAAGCCTTAATGGAATACTTCGTTAAAGCCTTTAACCAAACATTCATCGTTGCGCTGCAAATGTCTATTCCTGTAGTCGGCTGTCTGTTTTTAGTCGATGTTGGACTTGGAATTGTCGCGCGGACCGTTCCGCAATTTAATATTTTTGTTGTCGGAATTCCGGTCAAGATTATCGCGAGTTTTATGATGCTGTTAGTCGTAATGGGAATGATGATG
>NZ_JAZVJO010000530.1:0-8476 GCF_059453735.1 Peribacillus sp.
AATACAGATGTATCCTCGAATAATAGAGCCGATACGGTGGATAATACAGCGACGGTTATCAATTGAATAATGGTTAAGGGTAAGGCATTATAAAGTTTTGCGTAAGCGGCTGTCGTAATAATCTGCATGGCAAAGCTAACAGCACAGAAAAAGACGAGAACATCACCAATAGAGAGAGAAGAAGGTCCCCCCATGGTCATTAAATATAAACCGATGGCAGCTAGAACAATTCCAGCGACCGCTTGTACGGGAATTTTTTGTTTTAACAGAAGCAATGAAAACATTGGCACAAGGACAACACTCAGCCCTGTGATAAAACCTGCTTTAGCAGGTGTCGTATATAGTAGACCGATGGTTTGAAAGGCATACCCTAGAAACAGCCAGATGCCGATTTTGATTCCAGACATAACAAGTGGTTTGGTCCAAACTTTATCTTTCTTTTTGTGAGCAACTAACAAATACCCTGCTAAGAGTGTAAGCGAAGCAATAAAAAAGCGTGCTGCATTAAAGCTGAATGGTTTAAGGAAGGCTAGGGCATCTTGTACCATAACAAAAGTAGCTCCCCAAATAAATACGACCAACAGTAAACTAACATCGGCAAGATACTGTTTCTTCATTCTTCATTTCCTTCGTTCAAATGAATGGCTCGTCTGGCTAATTGGTCTGCTGCCTTATTTTCTGAACTAGGAATCCATTTCAGAAAGAACAGGTCAAACTGTTCAGCTAACTCAAGTGCTTCGGAAAGCAATGGTGAATATCGTTTGTTTTTTACAAATTCTTTTTCAATGGCCTGAGAAATTAACTGCGAATCGGTCCGGAATGAAACCACTTTGTACTCATGGCGCAGACAAATTTTTAACCCATGTATGAGAGCTTGATATTCTGCTTCATGATTTTCTAGACTGCCAAGCGGGATGGAATGCCTGTGTACATCTCCATTATTATTGATGAAAATTCCAGCCCCGCTTGGACCTGGATTCCCTGCACTAGCACCATCAATATATACCTCAATCATACTTACGCCTCCTGCTGTTATAATGTACGCGTTGTTTAATAATAAGCACTCTCTGCTATACTAAATATAGAGTAAATGATTTTTAATTGATTTTTTTATACACTAATTAGTATAGACGCTAAGATGGAAAATAGGTACGAAAAATATAGTTAAGGAGTTATTCAATATGAAGGTAATCATGCATTGGAAATACGGTGCAGCAAGAAAACCAAACGCAGTTTTTACTTCTGAATGGATGGATGCACAAGATGCCTTAACGATTATTGATGATCTTGAAAAAGCAGGAAGAATGAAAGAAGTCGAAGTAAGTGATGAACTGGGCATTACTTGGTCAAAGAAAGAACTGAAGAAATTACTTGCCAAAGTAGAAGAAGAACCCCAAGAAGCCACCGTATACTTTGATGGAGGCTATCAAAAAAGCTCTAAATTGTCCGGACTTGGCGTTGTCATCTATTATCGACAAGGAAAAGAGCAATGGAGAGTAAGAATAAATCGTCTGCTGCAGGAGCTAGATACGAATAATGAAGCAGAATATGCTGCTTTTTATGAGGCAGTGACACAGCTTGAGGAATTAGGTGTCCGCCACCAGAGTGTTACCTTTAAAGGAGACTCCCAGGTAGTCCTTAACCAGCTTTCCGGTGAATGGGCCTGTTTCGAAGAAGTATTAAATCAGTGGCTCGATCGGATTGAAAGGAAGCTGAAACAGCTCGGAATTATCCCAGTATTTGAACCTATTGGAAGAAAAGAAAACACGGAAGCTGATAAATTGGCTACTCAAGCACTGAATGGAGAAGAAATCAGCAGTAAATTTAACCTGACTGCAAATAGCAGGGAGACTGAATAAGTACGAGATGAAGGAGTTTGAACGACAATGGAACGAAAAAAATATTTTGATGAAGTAGAGGACATCTTTTCATTTGACTGTAAAGATTGCTTTGTATATAAGCATTTTAAAAAGGAAAAAGGTAAACGGTACGCTCATAAATTTTGTATTTCTGAATGTACGGTAGGCGAAAAGTTAAAAATGATAGGCAATAAATTAGGCGGGTAAGGTTAGACAGAGGGGGTATTGATAAATTTTAGTTACATTAATTACTAATTTTTGTTATTATTGTTAAAAAAGCACCATGAAAGAGGAGTGCTAATGACTAACCAGACCCTTAGTAACCATGGCGTACCACTCTCGATAGCTGATATCGATTTATTGATAGAAAAATTAACCATGAAACCACAGGAATGGCCTTCGATCTCGATGAACGGTAGTTCTCGAAGTTTAAAAGAACGAATTGCAGAGATTACATTAAAGGTCGAAGAAGCAACCCACCAATTACGTGATATTTTTAAAACGGTAACATGGACAGGAAATGTACCTATTGCTGCTATTAAACATGATATTATCCCAATCATCAGTCAAGCAGCAGAATTTCCTCATGTATTTTATTTATACGATGAGATGAAACAACGAGATGAATACACCTATAGGCATAATATTTGTGTCGGGGTGATAGCCGCTTATATTGGGAAATGGGCAGGACTTACGGAACAGCAATTGTCTGAACTGACACTTGCTGCGACTCTTCATGATGTCGGGAAGATGATGGTGAAAGAGGAGATTTTGCATAAACCTGGGAAATTGACAGCAGCAGAATATGAACAAGTTAAGCAGCACACGGTGTACGGATATGGTTTATTGAAGAAAATTCCCAATCTACCCCCAAGTATTGCGTTGACTGCCTTACAGCATCATGAGCGAGAGAATGGCGGAGGCTATCCTTTACAGTTAAAAGGAGCGAACACCCATCTTTATGCTAAAATTGTGGCGATTGCAGATGTGTTCCATGCGATGTCCTCTAAACGTGTCTATCATGATGCAATGCCATTTTATAAAGTAATTAAGCAAATGAAAGAGGATGTTTTCGGAACGTTTGATCCATCCTTGTTACTTATTTTCTTAAACAAAATCATGAAGTCGCTGGTAGGAAAAGAAGTCCTCTTAACCAATCAGAGAATTGGACGCATAATCATGATTGATCCTTATGATCCAATTAATTCCTTAATACAAAGTGATAATCAAATCATCGACCTGCGTTTTCAAAAAGATATCCAGATCGAACGAGTTTTAGGTGGATGACATCACAGGAAATTTTTTGATTTTTAAGCAGCAACAGATATTGACATACCGGATGATATTTTGTACGATAATGTACAATATAATTGACCGAATGTTGAAGGAAGATTAGTATGCATGTCCTGTTGTGACAGAGAGCGGTGTTAAATGCTGAAAGACCCGCCACAAAAAAGGATGCAGAACCTGCTTCTTGAGTCTCAGAATAAAAATCTGAGCGCTGCCTGCGTTATAGGTAAAGTGGGATGCAGGAAGTCTGCGTTCAATTAAGGTGGTACCACGGAAAAACTCTTTTCGTCCTTTCATAAGGATGAATAGGGTTATTTTTGTACCTAAAAAAGGATAAATTGGTTGTTTTTAGACTTGGAGGAAATCGTTTTGGAAAATAAGCGGATTGTAATAAAAATTGGCAGCAGCTCATTAACGAATAGTAAAGGAGAAATCGATCAAGAAAAATTTATTGATCATATCAAGGCGGTGGCGGAGCTGCGTCAAGCAGGGTATGAAGTCTTAATGGTTTCCTCTGGTGCAGTGGCTACGGGATTTAGGAAATTAGGTTATTCATCGCGCCCAGTTACATTAAAAGGGAAACAAGCGGCAGCAGCAGTAGGGCAGAGTTTACTTATTCAATCTTATACAGAGCAATTTAGTCAGTTTGGTATTATTCCCGCTCAAATCCTGTTAACCAGGAATGATTTTTCCAGTCAGGACCGATATAAAAATGCCTATGCAACCCTGACCGAATTACTGGAGAGAGGCATCTTACCGATTGTAAATGAAAATGATACGGTTTCCATTGCTGAGCTTACATTTGGTGATAATGACATGCTTTCTGCTCTTGTCAGCGGCTTAGTCCATGCCGATCAGCTAGTAATTTTAACAGATATAAACGGGGTGTATGATTCAAACCCTCTAACGAATCCAGCAGCGAAGAAATTTGATTATCTTTCAGAAATTACGGATAACATGATGGACATGGCGAAAGGGTCAGGTTCAAAAGTAGGCACTGGCGGTATGAAATCTAAATTAACGGCCGCTCAAACGGCAATGTCTCTAGGGGTGAAAGTCTTTATCGGAACGGGAAGCGGCAAACATAAGCTCCTTGATATAATGGAGGGCTTGGGTGACGGGACGTATATCGGCCAAGCTGTGATGTCTGCCGTTACAAACCGAAAGCAATGGATTTCACTGCATTCAAAGGTAGCTGGAAAGTTATTTGTTGATGAAGGTGCAGAGCATGCACTTGTGAGTTGTGGAAGCAGCTTGCTGCCAGCGGGAATATATCAGCTTCAGGGCTCCTTTATCCCAGGAGATGTGGTAGAGGTATACGGGTCAACAGGGCTGCTCGGAAAGGGTGAGGTGGCATACTCCGATAGTGAATTAATGAAGGCGATGGGGAAACGGAGTAAAGATTTGCACTATCCAATCGTAGAAGTCATTCACAGAGATAAATGGGTAAAAATAGCGGGGAGGGAATAGTATGAGCGAAATAATGGAAAAGGGTCGTGCTGCAAAGGCTGCAAGTTTTCAATTAATCGGCATGTCATCTGAAGCAAAGGATTATGCATTGAAAAGCATTGCTTCACAACTAATAGAAGATCAAGAAATTATTTTACATGAAAATAGTAAAGATATAGAAGCGGGAAAAGCTAAGGGATTTACCTCATCTGTTTTGGACAGAATTTTGCTGACCGAAAAGCGGATTAAAGATATGGCTTCGGCGATCAACCTTCTCACTGAGCTGCCAGACCCAATTGGGGAGACGCTTGAAACGATTGAAAAAGAGAATGGACTGCTAATAAAAAAAACACGGGTGCCGCTTGGTGTAATTGGAATGATTTACGAAGCACGCCCTAATGTGACCGTTGATGCGGCAACCTTATCGCTTAAAACCGGGAATGCGGTCATCCTTCGCGGCAGTTCTTCTGCCCTTTACTCGAATAAGGCACTCGTTACGTCTATTCACAAGGCATTGAGTAAAACGGAACTTCCAGTTGACGCTGTCCAGTTGATTGAAGATACAAGCCGGGAAACCGCTAAAGAGTTATTCCACCTAAAAGAGTATTTAGATGTCCTCATCCCAAGGGGCGGCAAAAACTTAATTGATACAGTAGTTAGAGAATCCACTGTCCCTGTTCTCGAGACGGGCGCAGGCAATTGTCATATTTATATCGATGAAAGTGCAGAACCAACTATGGCTGAACGAATTGTTGTAAATGGCAAAACACAGCGCCCATCTGTTTGTAATGCGATTGAAAGTTTGTTAATTCATGAAAACTGGTTTAACAAGTATGGCGCGGAGCTTTTAACGTCTCTTGTAAATAAAGACGTTGAGATTTTTGGTGATCACGCCATCTGCAAAGTCTTGCCAGAAGCTAAATTGGCAGGTGAAGAAGACTGGGGTTCAGAGTACTTAGCACTTGCCATCAGCATTAAGGTAGTCCAAGATACGGCAGAAGCCGTAGAGCATATTAATCAATATGGAACCAAACATTCAGAAGCTATCATTACGAACGATCAAAGTAACGCAGCGCGCTTTTTACAAAATGTTGATGCGGCAGCTGTTTATCATAACGCTTCCACTCGTTTTACTGACGGGTTTGAATTTGGGTATGGTGCTGAAATCGGGATCAGTACACAGAAACTTCATGCACGTGGACCGATGGGACTTCAGGCGATGACGTCAAGTAAATATTTGGTGTATGGTACGGGACAAATCCGCGAGTAATCTGCTGATGGGTGTTTATGGAAGGTTACGACCGCTGTTTCCTGGGTACGTATTTAGTAGATACCTACTTAAAAAGGAGATAGATAAATATGTCAATTCATACCATAAACGTATATGATACAGAAGAACAGGCACTTGCTGGATTAGAAGAGTTAAAGAATAAAGGATACAAGACAGACGATATTTCCATTGTAGCAAAGAACGCTAAAAAGCTTGAAGAAGCTGCTGATGACGTAACAACGACAACAGGAGATGGGCTAGTGGCCGGTGCGGCTACAGGCGGAGCTATCGGCTTAACAGGCTTGCTGGTCGGTATGAGCAGTTTTGCTATTCCGGGGATCGGACCATTATTAGCAGCAGGACCAATCATTGCTACGCTCGGCGGTGCAGCAGCTGGTTCAGTTGTGGGCGGCGGATTGTCAGGAGCATTTAAAAACGCTGGACTCAGTTCAGAAGAAGCCAGCCGTTATGAGGAAGATGTAAACAACGGAAAAATATTAATCATCGTGGATCGGGTATAGAAAAACAAACGTAAGTAAGGACTCCTGCATTTTATGCAGGAGTCCTTTTTTAATAAAAGTGTAATGAACTAGAAGTTAGGTGTGCTTGTTTAATTTTAATTTGGAAATTTAGCCCAATTTATTGGCAGTTGTGCTAAATTTAAATAGACAGTTAGAGGATAGCGATTTAAAAAGCCAGTATTCTATTTCATTTATTCATTAATGGAAAGGTGGTGAAGTAAATGATGATTTTTGTACCATTTATTCTAGCTTTTGTGATTGGAGTCATTATATTGTTAATTACGTGGTGGTTTAATAAAATGAACTTTCCCCTAATTGGGCGAATTGTACCAGGAGTCGTAACAGTTATAGCTGCTATTATTCTATTTTATATTGGCTATGTAGAAATAAGGGGATTTGAAGGAGCGGCTTATGGGTTTCTCTCTGTCTTTTTAATTTGTTTTGCGATTTTATCGCTCATTATAGCAAAAAAACCATCAAGAGCAAGATAAAAAGAGCGTATTATTGCTTGAACTAACCGGTATATTAGTGTCATAAAAAGGCTGCCAATTGGGCCTTCTACGATTCTTAACATAATTAGACAATCAAATTCAAAAAATGATAGAAAATTTATTTAGACAGCAATACCTCTTTTTTGTATTTGAAAAAATATCCTTTTAATGGAGTGTCATTAGAACATGTGGGATACTTATGTTTAGTAAATCTCTAAATGTCCTGCCGAGTTCTTCCTTTACAATGGTCTCATTCTTGGGTGTGAACGCATCATAACTACGTGAACATTGAGTGGCTAACCCACTTTGAAATGATAATAAACGGGTCTATTAATGATTATATAATCAAGTTCAAAAAAACTTATGATTAATCGATAATACACCCGAAGTTATCTAAGGACATGCCTAAGATCACAAAGAATTATTGCGGAAATTTGGGAAACAGCAGTCAAATTATAAGCGAGATATCCTAACTAGAAGCAGATCATACACATTTAACAATTGTGTGACTGCTTCTTTTTTTAGCAGGTCATCTTTCCTAAAAATCTCTAGTAATAGTGGACTGACAGGACTCTAGCTAATAGATCTATGAGGTGTAGAAGTCTTTTTTTATTATCTGACTCTTACTTCGTTATGCAGGAAACGGTATAATGAATAGAAGTTAGACATAAAAAAGATAGATAAGGTGAGTTGCATGAAGTTAATCATTGCCGAGAAACCTGATCAGGGTTCAACATTGGCTTCCCAATTTAAAACTAAAAAGCAACAGGGGTTTATCGAAATTCTCCCCAATGAGCTTTTTCCAGATGGGGCCTATGTGACCTGGGCTGTCGGGCATTTATGTCAGCTCATTAATCCAGAAAGCTACCGTCCTGAGTGGAAGAAGTGGTCGCTTGATACGCTGCCGATGATTCCCGAAAAATTCCAATATGAGGTATCGCGTTCAAAAGCAAAACAATTTCAAGTTGTGAAAACACTTTTACGTAAGTCTGAAGTAACCGATATTATTCACGCAGGTGATGCAGGGCGTGAAGGGGAACTGATTGTGCGAAATGTCATTCAGCTTAGCGGGGTTAAGAAGCCTATGCAGCGGTTATGGATTTCCTCATTGACCCCTAAATCGATTTATGAGGGATTTGAAAATTTATTGCAAGAAGAGGAAACGCGTCCGCTCTATCACGAAGCGTATACGAGAGCGTGTGCGGATTGGGTAGTTGGCATGAATGCCTCACGTGTTTTTAGTATTCTCTTAAAGAAACAAGGAATGTCAGATGTGTTTTCAGCTGGCCGCGTTCAGTTGTATCCGTGAAAATATTGGGCGTATTAAAAATAAGTTGCTAGATGTAGCTTGTATCCATTTTACCCATTTCTATTTGGGTGAAATAAGACGGGTGAAATATACACTTCTATTAATTTAACTTTCAAAGATACAATTCTTCATAAATTTATCAATCTTCTTAGTAATACATCTTCAGGTAAATGAGTATTCATAAAATTCACGTTATAGTCTATGAAGTAAAAAGTAGCTTTGTATTATGAAATTAAGAAGTATTGAAATAAAGAACTTTAGAAAATTTGAAGATATTAAAGTGGGTA